>JASHTH010000019.1 GCA_030040655.1 Acidobacteriaceae bacterium
TCGTTGGCGTGCCGGTGCGGCGGATGCGGCGATTTGCCGGGATCGAGCGTCGTGGCATGAATCTCCAGCTCGTCGACCGTCGCCGTGCGCGCTCTGCAAAAGGAGCGCACCCATCCATATTCCGTAGGTTGCGCTTGAATCGCATTCCAATCGAACACAGTCGAGCCCATCGCGGAAGGCGAGCCGGCCATCGCAAAGGTCTCTGGAACTGCCGCAACCGCAAGCGAATTGAACAACATGACTCTGCGAGTGATCATCGACGTGTCCCCGCGCCAGGCTTCAATCTCCAGACTTACGACAGTTCGCCCTATGAAGCGCGCGTTCCTCCCGCTCTTGCGGCAGCCACCCCACGGACAAAGACCCTTCCGTGGGGGCCCCGGAGCGCCGCAAGGATGGGGCACCCGGATGGCGCAAATCCAGACGGCCATGGGCCTAACGGTGCAGCGCAATCGTAAATCGATTGGCTTCGATGGGCAATGGATTTCCCGGACTGCTCGTTTTGGGAATCATTTGGGAGAAAAATGGGAGAAATTCTCGGAACAAGTCACCGCCGTCCCTCGTCGCCGTGAGTACAATATCCGGTTCAATCAAAAGAAAGGATCGGCTTTCGCCTGCACTCCCATGACTCGCTTACCGGGTAGACTTCGCCTTCCTTCAGCGTCCTCCATCGTCCTTCTTTTCCTGGCGTCCGCTTCGGCAATCACCGCGCAGCAATCTGCTTCGTCGCAAAACGGCACGCCGAGATATCGCGATGCCAACCTTCCGATCGCCGATCGCGTAGCCGACCTGCTGCCGCGCATGACCCTCGAAGAGAAGGTCGACCAGATCAGCGGTGGCTGGGAGAACCGCCTGGAGGTGATCGACCCCACCGGCACCTTTACCAGCGAGCAGGCGCGCAAGGCGATCTCTGAAGAATGGGGCGAAGAACTCAAGTTGACGCCACGCCGGTCGGCGATTCTCCGCAACGGCGTGCAGCGCTACCAGCGCGAGAAGACGCGCCTCGGCATTCCCGCCATGTTTCTGGGCGAAGGCCTACACGGCTTTATGGAATACGGCAGCACGAGTTTCCCACAGGCGCTCGGCCTGGCCAGCACCTGGGACCCGGCGGTCGTAAAGCGGGTCTTTACCGCGGTGGGTGAAGAAGCCGGCGCGCGCGGCATGGGGCAGGTTTTCTCGCCCGTGCTCGATATCGCGCGCGACCCGCGCTGGGGCCGGACGGAAGAGACCTACGGCGAAGATCCTTACCTCGCCTCGCGCATGGGCGTTGCCGCCATTGAGGGCCTGCAGGGAGACAGCTATCTTATCGGCCGCAATCACGTGCTCGCCACGGCCAAGCATTTTGCCGTGCACGGGCAACCGGAAGGCGGCACCAACACCGCGCCGGGCAATTATTCCGAGCGCATCATCCGCGAGAACTTCCTCGTGCCGTTCCAGGCCGCGGTCGAGGAGGCCCACGTGGGCAGCGTGATGGCCTCGTACAACGAGATCGACGGCGTTCCGTCGCACATCAATCACTGGCTGCTGGACCGCATCCTGCGCCAGGAGTGGGGATTCGGCGGCTACATTACTTCGGACGGCGACGGGCTGCAGATGCTCGTGGAGACGCATCGTGTCGCCTACAACTTTGCCGATGCGGCGCGCAAAGCGATCGCCGCCGGCGTCGACTATGACCTTTCGGACGGCTCGGTCTACCGCACGCTTCTCGATCAGGTCAGGCAGGGAATCGTGCCGGAAAGCGAGATCGACCGCGCAGTCGCGCGCATTCTTACTACGAAATTCCGCCTCGGACTCTTCGACAACCCCTATGTCGATGCCGACAACGCCGAACGCGTGACCAACAGCCCCGAGCATCGGAAACTCGCTCAACAAGCGGCCGAGAAAGTAATCGTCCTTTTGAAGAACGACAAGAACCTGTTGCCGCTCGATCTCGACAAACTTAAGACGATCGCTGTCCTCGGGCCCAACGCCGCCGACGTGCATCTCGGCGGATACAGCCGCGATCCCGGCCGCGGCGTCAGCATCCTCGATGGCATTCGCGCGCGCGTAGGCGGCAAAGCCACCGTGCTCTATGCCGAAGGTTGCAAGATCACCACGGCGCCGCAAGGTTATCTGGGTTGGTGGGCCAACGACGTGGAACTCGTCGATCCGAAGACGCAGACGGCTTCCATCCAGCAGGCCGTCGACGCCGCTCGCAAATCCGATGTCGCCATTCTGGTCGTCGGAGAAAACGAAAGCACCAATCGCGAAGCCTGGGCCGAGAATCACCGCGGCGACCGCGACTCGCTCGACCTGCTCGGCGCGCAAAACGATCTGGTGAAAGCCGTCGTCGAAACCGGAAAGCCCGTCGTCGTCTTTCTCATCAACGGCCGTCCGCTCTCGATCAACTACATCGCAGAGAAAGTTCCTGCCATTCTGGAAGGCTGGTATCTGGGCCAGGAGGGCGGCACGGCCGCTGCCGAAGTCCTTTTCGGCGACATCAATCCCGGCGGCAAGCTGCCTGTCACGTTTCCCCATACCGTCGGCGCGCTGCCGGACTTTTACAATCACAAGCCTTCCGACAATCGCAGCTACGAGTTCAGCACGCGCCAGCCGCTTTACCCGTTCGGCTTCGGGCTGAGTTACACGACCTTCAAATTCGATAATCTGCGCGTGGAGCCGGCGCAGATCTACTCCGGCGGCACGGCCAAGGTGAGCGTCGATATCACCAATACCGGCTCGCGCGAGGGCGACGAAGTCCCTGAATTTTACGTACACGAGACCGTGTCTTCGGTCACTCAGCCGGTGATGCAGTTGAAGGGCTTCGAGCGCATCACGCTCAAGCCGGGCGAGAAGCGCACCGTGGATTTCACGGTCACGCCGGATATGCTGTCCATCCTGAATGCCGACATGCACCGCGTGGTCGAGCCGGGCGTCTTCGAGTTAATGGTCGGGCCCAGCTCAGGCGAGACGAAAAGCGTTCGGCTCACCGTGCTCGGCCCGCACGGCGAAACCGGAAGGCCCGTACCGCCGCTTCCTCCGCCAGGGTCCGAGTCCGGCGTAGTGAGCAATTTCGACGAGGGCAAGATTGCGGCGAACTTCGGCTCGTGGATGGCCGCCGGCGACCAGATGAATGGCGGTAAATCGACCGCCTCAATGCAGGTGGTCGAGCCCGGAGCCAACAACACCAAGGGCGCGCTCGAAGTCGCCGGCGAAGTCGTCGCCGGCGCGCCGTTCCTGTGGGCAGGAGTGCTCTACTCTCCAGGAGCCGGCCCGATGCAGCCGGTCAACTTATCGAGCAAGAAGAACATCTCCTTTTGGGCCAAAGGAGACGGCAAGACCTATGCGCTGGTGGTTCTCAGCGAAAGCCACTCCGGCCAGAACGGACCGCCACCCTCGACGCAATTCGTCGCCGGCGCCGAGTGGAAGCTGTACACATTCCCGTTGGCGCAGTTCGAAACCGATGGCAGCGATCTGACCGGCATCGGATTCCTCCGCGCGCAGGAACCGGGGAAGTTCCAGTTCGAAATCGATGAACTGGAGATCAAGTAAACCGTTGCTTGGTTCGTTTGCCGCGCAGTCGCGATCGCGTCTTGGGACGGGCCGCGCGCCCGCTCGTCATGCAATCGAGTTGCCGCCGGAAGCACGCGATGTCTTGAATGCGGCGGATTCCGGGAACGTTGCGGTCGCCTTCCCTGCCGGCACTTGCGAATTCGAGAATAGCGGCTCGGCTTTCTTCAGCGCAAAGGAGACGCAACTGCCGCGCCCGAGTGTGCTCTCGACGACCAATTGCGTTCCGTGCCGCTCGGCGATCCACTTGCCCAGCGCCAGGCCGAGTCCCGAGCCGCGCGGAGCGATCTCGTGCGCCTGTGACACCCGATAGAACCGGTCGAAGATGTGCGGCAAATCCTCTTCCGGTATCCCCATCCCGGTGTCGCGCACGGCGAGAACTACGTGCTCTTTGTCCTCCGTGGCGGCCAATATCACCGATCCGCCCGGCGGTGTGTATTTCGATGCATTTTCGAGAAGGATCGAGAGCAACCGCTGGATGCCGTTGGCATCGCCGAGGATGCAGAAGTCGCCTTGCGGAATCTCGACTCGGAAATCGAGCATAGCTTGCTGCATCGCCGCCGTCCAGGTCCGCTCCATCCGCTCGAACAGGCGGCTCACTCTCATTGGCGCCAGGCTGATCGTCTCGGCGCCGCCGTCGGCCCGAGCCAGCGAAAGCAGGTTCTCCACCAGGTTCGTCATGCGCACGGTCTCTTCGTGCATCCGCGCCAAAGTCATCCGGTACTCGTCGGCTTCGCGCGGCCGCAAGAGCGCCACCTCGATTTCGGTGCGCAGCAATGCAATGGGTGTGCGCAACTCATGCGAAGCGTTTCCCGTGAATGCGCGCACGCTGGCGAATGCCTTGTCGATGCGCTCCAGCATCTGGTTCAGTGTCTTCGACAGCTCGGCGATCTCATCGCCGGTATTGGGCACCGGCAGGCGGGTATCGAGGTTCCGGTCATGGATGCTCTGCGCCTGCGCAGCCAGCGTGGCTACGGGATCGAGCGCCTTGCGGCTCATCAAATGTCCGCCCAGGCCGGCGAGCAGAATGACAAGCGGCGTTAGCAGCAGCATGTCTGCTCGATGGGCAGACATCAACGCCATGGATTTGTTCATCGCGATCCCGGTCTGCACCGCGTAGCGCCTGCCGCGCACCTGGATGGGATAGGCGAGGATGCGCACATATCGCGTGCCCTGATGAAATTCGGCGAGAACGCCCGTGCCGGGAAGATTGGCCGGCGCCGGCAGCTGGGGATCTTCCGCGATCATGCGCCTCGATCGATAGATCCAGTTCCCGGCCTCGTCCCGCACCTGGAGATACTTCCCGTCGTCCTTGAAGTCATAGATGGTTGCAAAATCGGCGCGAACCGCGTCGAGGGTTTGGCCTGGGTTTTCATGTTCCAGCACCAGCTGCACATCCTCCGCACGCTCCTGCAAATTGTGGTATTCGGTCACATAGGCGCTGCGCTGCAGCATCCACAGGCTGGCCGCGCTCAACAACGCCGCGGCCGAGGCGAACATGGCGAAATACCAAAGCGAAAGGCGGAGCCGAATGGGTAAGCTTTTCATCCCTGCGAACCTCGGGCGACGGGCGCATGGCTTCTGAGCATGTATCCCGAACCGCGCACCGTGCCGATCAGTTTGCCGGGAAAGGGCGCATCGATCTTGCTGCGCAACGAGTTCACCAGCACGTCCAGAGCTCCCGGGCTTACGCCGCGGTCGCGGCCCCACACGCTTCCCATCAGTTCCTGGCGCGAAACGCACTTACCCGCGTTGCGAGCCAGACGGGTAAGCAACGCAAACTCCGCACGGCTCAGGTCGATGTGCATTCCGCTGCGCGTGGCCTGATGTCGCACCGCGTCGATGGCCAGATCGCCGGCGCCGATTCGAGTTGCGGTTTCGGCCCGACATGGGCGCGTAATCGATTGCAGGCGTGCCACCAGCTCCGCGAAAGAAAACGGCTTGGTCATGTAATCGTCGGCGCCAAGTTCCAGGCCGCGAATGATATCGTCTTCGGCGTCGCGCGCCGTGAGCATGAGGATGGGAGTAGCGCGGCTGCAGGCGCGAAGCGCGCGCGTCACCGCGAATCCATCGGAGCGGGGCAAGCCCACGTCCAGAACCATCGCGTCGAACTCGTACGACTTGGCGATCTCCAGACCCGTTTCCCCATCGCCGGCCGTCATCACGGCATGGCCGGCCTCATAGAGCCCCTTGCGCAGAAGCTCCAACATGCGGGCTTCGTCTTCAATCAGCAAAATACGCATTGGATTGCGGCGCCGACCGGCCGGCAGCTTTCATTTCAACATAGAAAGTGCATTCCTAGAACTTCGCTCCTCAACCTTAGGAAGAATTCACCGAATCGTTAACGAGCCTTTAACAAAGGAGGGTAAGTTGCGTGTGTAGCGGCCGGAGACAGTGGATGATTTCGCGGGGGGAGGAAATGCCCCGGCTGGGGGAGGCGATTCCTATGAGGCGCATGTCATTTTTGCTTGTAATGTTGCTGCCGGTTCTGACGCAAAGTGCACTCAGCCAGTCCACCCGAGGCGCAATCGCCGGAAGCGTAACCGACGCCAGCGGCGCTGTCATCCAGAAAGCATCCATTCAGCTTCTGCCTTCCGGCTTGTCGACAACCTCCGACGCACTCGGCCAGTACCTGTTCGCCGACGTTCCGGCGGGTACGTACGTTTTAAAGGTTACCAGCATCGGCTTTGCCGGAGCCACGCAAAACGTAACTGTGGCGGCGGGACAGACGCTCCGAGCCAATGTGACATTGACCGTGGCCTCAGGCAACGAAGAGGTTGTGGTCTCGGCGCAGAGTGGCCAGAACGAAGTGCAAGCGATCAACGAGGAGATTACCTCGCCCGATATTTTGCAGGTGATGCCTGAAACCGAGATCCTCGCTCTTCCCAACGCCAATGTTGCCGATGCGGTTGGCCGCCTGCCGGGCGTGACCGTGCAGCGCGACGAGGGTGAGGCCGTCTACGTCCAGGTTCGCGGCCTCGATCCGCGCCTGACGAACACGACCATCGACGGCGTAACCACTCCGTCACCGGAGTCGAGCGTGCGCCAGGTCCTGCTGGCCACCATTCCCGCCGACATGGTGCAGTCGGTCGAGCTGAACAAGACGCTTTCCGCCAATCAGGACGCAGACGGAATCGGCGGCTCGGTCAATATGGTTACGAAGATGGCCGGCGAGGCGCCCACTATCGACGGCATCTCCACCCTGGGCTATTCGCCCATCATGAACGGCCGCTACATGGGCCTTGTGAACTTTACGGTGGGCAAGCGTTTCGGCCCCACCAAGCGCTGGGGCGTGATCGCGAGCGCCAGCTACGATTACAACGGGCGCGGATACAACGACATTGAGCCGCAGCCGGACCTGAACCCCAACAACTTCGCCAGCGCGCCGCCCTATTACGACGACATCACGCTGCGCGAGTATCGCACCAAGCGCCTGCGCTGGGGCGGCACCATGGGCGCCGATTACAAGCTCAGCGAACACTCCAGCCTGGCCGCTCACTTCATCCTCACCGACTTCAAGGACTGGGGCGACAAGTGGACCTATACAATCGACACCTTGGACAAGCCGAAGTTCAAGTACTCCATCCGTTCCCCGGACTTTGGCCTCGGCAGCTTGTCGCTGGGCGGCAACCACATCTTCAACAACAAGTGGTTCACCTGGGGTTCCGCTGTCTCGCGCGGCCGAGAACTCAACGCCGGCGGCAATCCCGGAGCGGCCTTCGACGCCAGCAAAGCGTTGAAGAGCTGGGCGTCGAGTAATTGCAACTACGTCGGCGGACTTCATGGCGACCCGTATCGTCCGCAGTGGACGCCAAGCTGCATGGCGCCGAATACCACAGACCCGTCTGTCAACATCTACAGCCTCTCCAATTACACGCTGGACAACATCAACACCAGCGTCGGCCTGGCGATGCAACTGAACCTGCAGGAGTGGGGCGCGATGGGATTCAACTATCACCTCGGCAAGCACTCCGCCACGCTCGAATTCGGCGGCGAATTCCGTAATGCGCACAAGGGGCAGGATGCCTACACGCCACAGTACGATTACTGCCCGAATCCGAAGGCGAATCCTGGCTACCCCAACGACAATATCTGCTCCAACGCCGCGGTCAACGCCACTCCTATCAACTCAGAGGCTTTCGCCAGCGGCTTTCAGGATCCGCGCTACTACGACGGCACCTACACCATGGGCCAGATGACGGACCACTACAAGGTGGATCGCTATCTTGCCACGAATCCGGGACTGCTTCCCCTGGACGTGCCTGCGACCAGGAGCTCGTCTGACTCTGCCAACTACAATCTGATCGAGCGCGTCTCCGCCGGTTACATCATGAATACCTTTCATCTGGACCATTTGAGCCTGCAGACGGGACTGCGCCTGGAAGCAACGCACGAGTACGCGCTAGGATATCTGGTGAACATTACCGCCGGTCCCAATGGTGATGGGTTGGATAACAACGGGAATTGGATTGGAACCACTTCTGTTACAAATGTCCAGTCCTACTTCGATCCTCTGCCCAGCGTTCAGGCTCGCTATGCCTTTACGTCCGAGACGGCTCTCCGCGCCGTCTATGCGCGCGGCATCTCCCGGCCAAACCAGTACGACCTGGCGCCGTACGTTTTGCCCACCGGCAATAACCCGGTGGTGGCCGACATCGGCAGTCCCAAAGAGCTGCCCACCCATGCCAACAACTACGATCTGCTTTTGGAACAGGAGCTGAAGCCCTTCGGCCTGATCCAAACCGGGTTCTTCTATAAGGCGCTGACCAATCCGATCGTGACAGCCAATATTCCCTGCACCGGCACCTGTTTGGCTGCGGTGCCGGGCACGCCAGCCGGCTCCCTGGCTCAAGAGGATGCCAACGGCAGCAACGCCTATGTTTGGGGGCTGGAATTCGGCTTGCAGCAAAAATTCACCAATCTGCCTGGTGGTTTCCGTGGCCTGGGCCTGATGGCCAATTATTCTTACAACGAATCGGGCATCAACGGCCTTCCTAATCGCACGGATTCGCCTTCGCTGATGGGAACGGCAAAGCACGCCTTCAACATCGAACCTGGGTATGAGCTCGGCCGTTACGCGGTGCACATGGGCATGGCCTACAACGGCTCCAACATTTACGCCTACCAGTACTACTCCACTGCCTCTGGAATCGCGGAGTGCGGCAACCCCAATCCCAACCCGACCGCCTCCGCACCGCTCAACGGGCCGATCAACGGACCCTGCGGCGACAACTACTTCTTCCCGCATTTCCAGGTGGACGCACAGATGAGCGCACGCATCTATCGCGGCTTAGAGCTTCAGGTGGAAGGCCTGGACCTGAACAACGAGGTCTTCGGCTTCTACAACGGCAGCCCGCAATACATGACGCAGCGCGAATACTACAAACCGACCTACAGCGTAAGCCTGGTTTGGAACTCCGGTATTGAGAGATAGCGTTACTCGCGGGCGTTCCCTCGGCCTCTTTCGGACGCCCGCATATTTTGCCCCTTGCTGGCAGGACGGAGCCATGCCGACACGCTTGTTTGCTTTCTTCTTTTTCGCTGCCTTTGTTGCCGTGGCTCACCTGTCCACGCGCCTCGCACACGCGGCATCCATCCCCCTCCGATGTTGCCGGCAACTTCGACCGTCGCTCGCGAGCGTCTCGATGAGCCGGCATGGCGGGGTGGCTCATTGCTTGCTCGCGGCGGCCCTTGCCGCCGCAGCCGGTCACATGGCGCCGGCGCAGAGCGCTCCACCGCGGAGCGAGAAACTGCAGTTTGTCGCGATCGTCAGCCGGCATGGAGTGCGTTCGCCCACCGGCAAACCCGATCGGCTCAACCCCTACTCGGCCAAGCCGTGGCCGGCATGGAGCGTCGCGCCGGGTCATCTCACGGACCATGGCGCCAAACTGATGACACTCTTTGGCGCGTACGACCGCGCTCTTTACGCGCAGGAAGGGCTTTTCGACGCCGACGGATGCGCCGACGCGGATCGCGTGTATATCTACGACGACAGCGACCAGCGCACGCGCGAGACTGGCAAGGCGCTCGCGGCGGGCATGTTTCCCGGATGCGCGGTCGAGCAGCACGGTCTGCCCGAAGGCGCGCACGACCCGATCTTTCATCTCCAGGAAACGGTCTCCGAAGGCGAGAAAGAGATCGCTCTGGCCGCGGTTTCAGGCCGCATCGGCGACAACGTGAACGGTCTTGTCGAAGCCTATCGCCCGCAACTGATCGCCCTGGAGAAGGTGCTGCTTGGCTGCGCGGCTTGGCCTTGCCCGGCTGAGGCCCCAACAGCTCGCTCGCTCTTCGATATTCCGGCCTCGATCGCCGAGGGTAAAGACGATCATCTGGTCGAGCTGCATGGCCCGCTTGAGACCGCCTCCACCATGGCCGAAGACCTGCTGCTCGAATACACCGAGGGCATGAGCGCCGAGAATGTCGGCTGGGGCAGGGTCGATCTGCCCAAGCTGCGCGAGCTGGTGCAACTGCACACTGCGGGCGAGGAGATCGTGAATCGCACCCCGTTTGTGGCGCGCGCGCAGGTGGTGACCCTTCTCAACATCGTCCTCAACAGCATGCGCCAGGCCGAAGAGCAGAAGCCGGTCGCTGGCGCGATGGGGTCGCCGCGCGATCGCATGCTTCTCATCGTGGGGCACGATACCAACCTCGCCAACATTGCCGGCGTGCTACGGCTCAACTGGCTCATCGATGGACGCCGCGACGACACGCCGCCGGGCTCCGCTCTCGTATTTGAGTTGTGGAGCGGCGCTTCCGGTTCGCCGCCTTCCGTGCGTGTGTACTTTACCAGTCAGACGCTGGACCAGATGCGCAACGCCACCCCACTCACGCTCCACGCCGGACCTGAGCGCGTTCCGCTCTTCGTGCCCGTGTGCGCCACGGCCGACGATTCCTGCTCGTGGAGCGGATTCGCCGCCACCGTTCAGTCGGATTTGAGTCGGAACCGGTAAGCCTCAAGCCAGGTACTTCTTCATCGGCTCCCAGTAATGGCTGTGCCAGCCTGCGTCAAGATGGTCGTACAGGCCGGCGGGAAAACCAGTGTGATCGAAGGCGAGCGATGCTTCCGTGCCGCGCGGCTTCAACTCGAAGTGGACGATCGAATACACTCCCGCTTCCCACGAGGCGGGCCGCCACGCCTGCACAATGCGCTGGTTCTCGACCAGTTCGATGTTGCGGCCCAGAATGAGCCCACCAAACAGGCTGAAGGCGCCGCCGGGGGTGGCATCGATTTCGGCAGGCAGTCCGGTGAAAGCCGCGAACTGCTTGGCATCGAGCAGCGCCGTGTAGATGCGCTGCGGCGTCGCCTTGAAATCGATGTCGTAGTGGATTGACGTGAGCCCTGCGTGCGTAGGGCTGGCCGGCTTCTCTTGCATTTGTGCCTGCGCAAAGGCGTTGCGCGCGGCGAGCGCCCCAAGACTTGCGGAAACACCGGCAATCATGGCCCGGCGCGTGGGCGCGAATGCGCCCGAGTGGACTTCGCTTTTCATTGTGGCCTCACCTTGCAAGGGAAGGTTTCCCGAATCGCTTTCCGGCGAAACCGAAGCCGGCTTCGCACCGGAACCATCGAAACACGAGCCCAGGATATGTTCAAGATCATATTTTGATCGACAGCTATGATCGTATCGGTTCATACTGCGACGCCGGAGGAAACTGCATGTCCTATCCAGCCGGTCATCGTGACGAAATCAAGAAGAGAATCGTAGCCAGCGCGAGGCGGCTTTTCAACCGCCACGGTTTCGAGAACGTCTCGATTGACCGGATCATGAGCGGCGCGGGGCTCACCCGCGGCGGCTTCTACAGCTACTTCGAGAGCAAGAGCGAGCTGTATACCGAGGTGCTGGGCTGCTTCTTCACCGATCCCGAGTGGAAGAGCTGCTGGGAAGGCGTCGCAGTCGATCTTCGATCGACAGAGGTCGGCCCCCAGGTGGTGCGCGCCTACCTGTCGCGGCAGCACTTTGAAGATGTCGAGAACTCCTGCCCCATGGTCGCTCTGCCCGGCGACGTCACGCGCAGCGGCGCCGCGGCGAGGCGCGCGTTTGAGACGGTATTTACCGCCATGGTAAGCATCCTCCAGCGCAGTTTGCAGAACGGCGAACGCAGCCGGAAAAGGAGGACTCCTCACGATCAACGGCACAGAACCGCTGTTGCGCAAGCGATGGCTGCGTTATGCGTGGGCGGGATGGTTGTGGCGCGGGCACTCGAAAATCGGGCCCTGGCCGACGAACTACGCGATTCGTGCAGGGCCGTTGCGTTCGAATTGGCCGGATGGCGCGACGAAAGGAAGAGTCACCGCTGACGGGTCACTTTCGCCTCGGCGTGCTGAGCAGCAGACAACATCATGAGAACAGATCGGAGCCGGGGCGCCAGTTTCCGTCGGCGGTGCCGTAAGGGCTGGCGACCACCACCGTGTAGCCGTCAGGGTCCCGCATCCAGCACTCCCAATGGTTGGGACCGCCATTGGGGTCATCGGGCGGATTGCGGTGCCGGGGGAGGACAATCTCAATGCCCATCTCCGCGGCGCGTTCCATCGCGGCATCGAAGTCGTCAACCTCGAACCACAGCAGCACGCCATTGCCATAAGGCTTGTCGTCGTGGTTGCCGATGCGGCCGTGGTGATGCTCGACCTCAAAGTTGTGCAGTTGCATCACCAGCCGGCCGTCCTTGATCAGCTGCTCATATTGCCGCCCGCCGTGGCCGCTCTTCAAGCCCAGCAGGCGCTGGTACCAGCGGCTGCTGACTTCCACATCGGTAACGCAGATCAGAGGTTGAGGGCGCATAGCAGACAGGGTAGCAGAGGGGCGGACGCAGGAAGCGTCACCCTTTCCCAATTTTGGGTCGACGCTATGGCGCGGTGCGCTATCTTCGCCGGACAGGACCCTCCTTGGTCGGCTCGGCCGCCGCGGCGTCGTCGCTTGAACCGACATGAGACTCCGCGTCGAGGTCCAGCCCTGTGGAATCCGCCGGATCGACGGTGCCGTAGGGGTCATTCACGATGACGGAAGTGGTTTTGCCGTCGTTGGTGAAGCCGCGGGGCTTGGCATCGGCCTTCGGTTCGTCTATTGCGTTCATCTTCCGTTCCTCTGCACTTCGATGCCCGAGGCATTCGTCCTGGTTGACCTCGCGCATAACCTGAGAGGAGTAGCTGCGTCTATAACGCATTCCTTGTGGGAGGTCACATGCGGGCGATTCTATGCAGAATTGCCGCCCTGATGGCGCTCGCACCGGCGGCGGCGATGGCGCAAAACCCGGCGGCGGCCGCTCCGCCCACCATCCCCATGCCCACGGATCGCGCCGCCGATTCGTACACGATCTATGTGAGCCTGATACCGCTGGGAGAGACCGCAAACCCAGACTGGCCGCACGACTACTGGCTGGTGCAGGATGCGACAGTGGCCGTTGTGCCTGCCGACCAGCCGTGCCGCGCGGAGCCAACGACGGAGAATCAGTTCGACATGAACCCTCATATCGGGGTCCATCCGCCGAAAGATCGCCAGAAGGATTTCGCGGAGATCCTCGAGGACTTCGACGCCCATTGCCACGATCGCGTGGCCCTGAGCGCGACCGCATGGCAAACCACGGCGCCGGTGCGGCTGCTGACGCCCGCCGAGCAGCAGGAGTTTCGCGAGTCGCGCGGGACAAAATCGGAAGCGGAGCAGAAATACAAAGGTGCGCCTGCACTCTATGGATTCAGCGAGGTTTATTTCAACTTGCACCACACCGTGGCGCTGGTCTATGCCACGCACTGGTGCGGCGGACTGTGCGGACAGGGGTTCTGGGTCGCGCTGGCCCTCAAAGACGGGCAGTGGAAGCGGCTGAAGTGGAGTGCGACGACGTGGATCTCGTAACCGCGTGTTGGGTCGCCTTCCCATCCTTCGCGCAAGAACGCTGACGTTGGAGCGCGCATGTTCATGCTCCGATAAAGGATGGGACAGACGCGCCAACGCATCGGCCCACCGCGCTCCGCTCTGGCCATATCACGTCAGGCGTTCTACGATGAGCTCCTGCTGCAGCATGTTCCGAAGAAGGTCGATTGCGCCCCGGCGCAAGGCGGCCTGCGTCAATGCCTGCAGGCCGTTTCCGTTCGCATCCTGCGTCGCGGAGTTCCCCACATAACGGTCGACAACCTCGCGCGGCGAGTAGCGCCCATTCAGGCAGCGCAAAAGCGGTTCAAACGACGCATCCACTTCCAGCTCCATGCCGGTGACTTGATTGGTGACTGCAAATGACTCCTCCGGCATGTCGTAACGGCGGACGAGCACATCCGGAGACAAAGCGAGCACCGTGCCTTGTTTCCAGCTCCCGGCGCCCTGCTCCGCAGGCTGGATCTCAGTTACCAGCTCGCCGTATTTCATCACGGTGTGAGTCAGGCAGCCGCCCTGGCAATGCCATTGGTCGCGGTAGCGGCAATCATTGCACGCTTCGAGAGGATAGAGGCGGTTTTGATAGAGTCCCATTGCTTTCTGGAAGTAAGCTCGAACCTCGTCGAGATTCTCAAACTCGTCAAGATGACGGTTCCACATCTTGGAAAGGCAGAAGCAGCACCAGACGCGGAGATCGGGCCCGATGTCGATCACGGGCGAGCAGCGCATGTTGCGCTCCAGATCGATCACACCTTTCAACAGCAGTTCGCCGGCCTGCTCGTGGGTAAACATGCACAGCGGAACGGCATTATCCATTCTCACCTGCACGCACTCGGCCTCGGCGCGGCGCGCGAATTCGACCACGAAGGGAGCCAGGTCCTTGTAGTCTTCGAGCCTGAGACAGGCGTTGTCGGCGCCCACGACGGGCAATGAGAAGCTCATGCGTATTTTGTCGATGGAGTACTTCTTCGTCAGCTCGAAGATGTACTCGTAGCGCGGCTGTTTCTCGAAGATATTGAAGCTCAAGGTGATGCTTCCGCGATCGCAGATCGCGGCCAGATTGCGCTCGATCCTTTGCCAGATGTTGGGCGCATAGCGTTCGGGGAGATCGATGTTCAAAAGAAAGACCACGCGCCGCGGCGAGGTGCGCCGAAAAAGCTCGTTGTAACTCTCCGGCCAGGTGGCGTTGCTCAAAACATCCACTCGCATCCCATTCCTGAGCGCCATTTCGAGAATGCCGGGAAACTCCGGATGCAAGGTCGGCTCTCCTCCCATGACGCGAAAGAGCGGATGGTTCGAGCTCTTCAGGAAAGCGATCACCTTTTCCACGTCGCTCATGGACATCGATAGTTTTTGTCCCTCGCTCAGCTTTTCTTGGGCAAAGCAGTAAGGGCATTTCAAATTGCAGCGCGTCGTCAGCAGCACGTTGGCCATGGGTCCTCCTCAAAACAGATCAGGGGTGCAATTCCTTGGGGATGCCGGCCGGCGCCTGAAAAAACGGCCGCCGGCCGGGTTGAAGTCGGCTTAGAGGCAGCTCATTTCTGCTATGGATTCAGGGCCGCCGTCTCCTGCTGGCCAGCCTGCGCAGGCCGCTGAACGCGTTTTCCTGCTCGACGGGTCCGGCGGGATAGCCGGCTACGTAACCGATCGGGTAGAAGATCTGGTAGAAGATGGGGTAAAAGATCGGGTAAAAGATCGGCCGGTAGAAGATGATGTGGTTGGCAAGAGTCGCCTTCCACATCACGTCTGCCGGATACCGGATGGGACCGGGGATCCCCCGCCCTATCTTGAACTCCGCCACCAGGGTTCTCAGTTTTTGCACTCTGCCCAGCTGCTCGATTTCCTCCGCTTCCAGAGTGACGCCGTACTCCTTGGCGACGGCCTGCGGATTCGCAACCAGCCGGTCGAACAGTTTCGGGTCCTTTTCGCAAGCCTGCATCATTTTTGTTACTGCGGCTTCATTGCTCACGAGTTTCCTCCTTCCCGGGCGCACAATGCGCCCGCGA
>JASHTH010000159.1 GCA_030040655.1 Acidobacteriaceae bacterium
CAGCGCGGACAGAAGGCGGCATCTGGTGCAACTCCGCGCCCGCAACTGGGACACGGATGGAGGATCGGCTTTCGCAACAGGAAGTAGAGTACGAAGCCAACGCAGTTCGGAATGAGCACCACGAGCGCCGTCCAGGGAATCGACGGCATACCGCGCCGCACTGCATCTGCGTAAACATAGCCGGTGAGAAGAACCCAAGCGCCGGCAATCGTACCACCCGCCAGACCGATCAAGGTCCCGAGGCCGATCGCACGATGATGGTCGAAGGTCAAGAAAAAGAAAACCACGAAGTTTAAAGCGGCCAGGATCCTGGCCGGGCCTGGAATGAGACCGAATTCGCTGCGCCCGCTCATATCGTCTGTCCTTTGCTATCGGAGTGCTCTCCCAGAAGTCTTCTTCGAAAGAGCGGCAGCAACGCGAGCAGAAAGGATGGCAGCAACCAGAACGCCGTGAATAGGATCTGACATTCGCGGTTGGGGAGGTTCCATTGACTGGCCAGCGATGCCAAAGCGTGCCACGCAACGGCAGATCCCGTGAAGGTGAGGAGTATTGCGACCCCTGTGCCGATCCAAAGGCTTTTTGCATGCGACTCGGCCGACTTCATCTCCTCGGCACGCATGCGGACTACGTTCTCAACCCGAAGTGCTGCTGCCGGGTCGAGTTCAAACGCGAACCCATCCAGCGCTCGGACGGTACGCGCCGAGAGATCGGCATACGGGCCACATTCGGCGCATTGTCCGACGTGAGCATCGAGCCAGCGCCGATCCTCCGGCGAAATTCCTTCAACGAGGGCCTGATGAAGCAGAAAGCGGGCTTTTTCATGGTTCTCAAGCGGCATCGGCGCCTCCTCCGAGAGCGGCTTGCAGCATCGAGAGGCCGCGATGAATCCTCGACGAAACGGTCGAGATGGGAGCGCCTGCGACTTGGGCAATTTCCGCGAGCGACAGCTCTTCCTGGAAGCGCAGGAGAAGCGCTTCCCTGTAGATTGGCTCTAGCTCCCCCAAAGCGGCCGCGATTCGTTCGGCATCTTCGCTTCTTGCGGCCGCGAAGAACGGCGATTCGAAATCCGGCGCCGGAAGGTCCACGCCCGCTTCGTCCTCCCGGCACATCCGATGCGTTGCCGTCTGTTGCTTTCGCAGGTGATCGATCGCCAGGTTTCGTGCGATGGAGAACAGCCACGGCTCGAAACGGAGGCGGCCGTTATATTGCCCCGCGCGTTCCAGAACGCGCAACCAGGTTTCCTGAACGAGGTCCTCGGCCAGTTCACGCCTGGCGGTCCAGTAGACCAGATATCGGAGGAGCCGATAGTGGTACTGCGAAACGATTCGGCCAATGAATTCCGAGTCTCTTCGCCGCAGTGCACGCGCGATGCGCTGAGACTCGGGTTCCGCCACACGCGAGAAGGCAGTCACCACGGCAACCATACACTGTATACGAGGTCGAGCGCCGGAATTATGCATGGCCACGTGTATTGACAATGCCCAATGACTTTCCAACGCGCCTTGCCGGGGGGTTCGCCGTTATTGTTGCGTGCGATACCCGATCGCCGGGGCTTCCCAGCGATAGGAAGCGCAGGCTCCAGATCGATTTCCGATTTATTCGCTCTTAAAGCTTCTTCGAAGATCCCCGGCGGAAAGACTGCTGAAGAGTGGAGGGAAATTGCGCTGTGCCGTGATGCTACCGTCCTTCCTGATTTCGAGAAACTCCTTTTTGCCATCGCTCCATGCCGGCCAATTGGGCAGGCCTTGAGCATTCGGATTCCCGGATTTCGCGAAGTTCGTCCAGTAGGTCTGAATCAGGTTCGAAAGCGCCGCATCGTCGGCGGTAAACGGCAGCCAATGCCAGGCTGGGTCGTGCAGGTCCCCAAAGACGTAGGGGACTTCAAGGCCGTGAAATGCGCCCAGCTCTCCTTGCCCCTTGCCCGGAATCGACCGATCAAAGCGATACACAAAAACGTGCTGTCCTGCCGCAGTGGTCAGCGACGCCATGGCGCCAATCGGGCAGGCCGCCACAAGGTCGTTAGCAGCCTGGTCCAGGCCCGCGGCGCGGCGCGTCAGGATATTCCCGACATAAATCGCGAGAGCCGGTTTCGTCCACATCCCAAAAAAGGGACGGGCGGCGTCCGAGAAACGCTGCAGAGCACCGCCCATCCCACCCTTCTGATTCGCCAACGGATTTCCCGGCGCGGCCGCGGCAAGACGGAAGGCGCTCAGTTCGCGTCCATTGAGGCCGATCAGCAGATCGACCTTTAGAATCGAGCCGTTCAGGAAAGCCTGCTGTGACGATTGCCGCAACACCCAGCCATCCAATGTGAACGAAGAGGTGTCTCCGGCGAAGTGTTCTTTGGCCTGCGCGACCAGTTTCTCGACCTCTGCAGCGGGTAATCCACGCAGTCGCTGCAGGGGCGTTGCGTGTGGGTCTCCGGACGACAGTTCGCCGACGGCCGTTCCAAACGCTTCGGCCTGCGACAAGGCTTGCGCGGGGCCGAAGGCCGGTCCGCTTTCGGAGATGACGCGCCGAAAGAGTCCGCCCGCAAGCGGAGAGGTCATCAACATGGCGGCATCGATCGCACCTGCAGATTCGCCAAACAGTGTGACATTTTGCGGATCGCCACCGAAATGCGCGATGTTGTTCTTTACCCACTCAAGGGCGGCGATTTGGTCCAGCAGCCCATAATTCCCCGAGCTGTGGTGCGGCGATTTCGCTGTCAGCTCGGGATGACTGAAGAAACCAAGGACGCCAAGCCTGTAATTGATGGTGACCAGCACGACGCCGCGCGCAGTCAGCGAAACGCCGTTATAGCTCGATTGCGCTCCGCTTCCCACTTTGTTGCTGCCCCCGTGCAGCCAGGCCATTACCGGAAGAGCATGTTTTGGTGGCCACTCCGGCGCCCACACGTTCAGGTAGAGGCAGTCTTCCGACGACTGCACCGGCGATTCTGCATAGGTCGAACCATACGCCTTGGCCATGGGAGCCAAAAACGGAGTCAGTCCGGCGGGGTCCTGCGCGCATGGGAGTCCCGGCCGTGTTGCATCTCTCACTCCGGTCCATGGCGTTGCCGGTCGAGGAGCCTCCCAGCGCAATTCACCCACCGGAGGGCGCGCGTAAGGAATTCCCATGAACGCGACCGCCGATCCCACAGAGGCTCCCCTCACTGCCCCCGCTTCAGTTTGCGCCACCAGGTCGCCAATCGCATGGCCGCCCGCAACCGGTGCCGATAGGTTGGAGAAAGTGGCAGCAGGATAGCTGGGGTAAAATCCGCCTCTTGTCTCGAGGTAGACAAAGCAAACCAAAACGGCGAGGAGGGCAACAGCACCAACTCCGCCGATTACCCGTGTTCTTGGCCGCACGTTTCCGCCCCGAGAGAGTCCGATCCGCAACTCGTTGGCAAGTGACGCACCCATCTCCACTGTGAACCACGCTTACAGCGATCTACACGATCGATTTCGCCATAGTATCTGAAGGACGATAGATGCGCGAATCGAGATTCCGGGGCTCCCGTCAAATTTCACGATCGGCAACCAGATACCGGATCGCCGGATTCTGCGGCAACTGCCAGGCAGTTTGGGATTTCGATGATGTACTGTACCGTGCGAAGCGCCCGACGCTGAGCCTTGCTCTTGGGCAGAAGAAGACGGCGATCGGGCGCCTTCGCCGATGAAAGCCGCGCCGGGACCTACTGTGGCGGTCCCTCGGGGCCACGATGCATTCTCTGCTGCATGGCCTCGTACTTCGGTTTTTGCTCGTCGGTGAGGAGGGCTTCAATCTTGCTGTGGGTGTCGTCGCTGATGGACTTGGCTTTGGCGTGGCGTTCTTCCTGGGCAAGGGACTGGTCCTGGAAGAGGGCCTGCATCTTTTGCTGCTGGTCCACGAGCAAGGGCTTGATTTGGGATTGCTGATCGGGGCTGAGATTGAGTTCGCGGGTGAGGTGTTGAAGTTCGCGATCGGGGTCCATCCGATGGGGTCCATGGCCCCACTGGCCCTGGCCTTGCGGTGGGGGTGGATTGTCCTGGTCCTGCGCATAGGCGTAGGCGCCCAATGCCAGCATTCCGCTCATGGTGAGCACTAACACGGTGCTTCGCATTCTCATGATCCTCCAGTATTTCTGACGCGGTGGCGATCAGACCGAATTTGTTGCATGGGCCGCCATGCGCCCGGCGCCCATCGTTCGAATAGACGGCGAGGATTTCTTTTCGATGAGGGGTATGACAGAATTTTGCAACGCGCCGCAACCTTCCTACATTTTCTTGAAGCGCCGGAGGCGACGCCTCAGGGCGCGGAAGACGGCTCACCGCTTTGGGCTTCCAGCGCCTTGGCTTGCGCGCGCTCCGCTTCCGCTTCCTTTGTCTTGCCCTGCTTGTCCAGCGCCTTCGCCAGCTCTAGGTGTGCTTCCGCGTACTTCGCGTCGAAGGCGAGGGCGTTGCGAAACTCGACGATGGCGTCGGCGACTTTGCCTTCGGCCAGCAGCGATTTGCCGGAATTGGTTGCCACCTGGGCGCGCTGCAGGTTCATGTGCGCGCGCATCAGATCCGCGGCGATTTTGCGCTCCTGCGCGGCCCCGGCGGTGTCGCCCTGCTGGATCAAGACATTAGCCAGCAGCAGGTGCGGGTCGGACTGGGCGGGAAGTTGCTCTATGGCATTGCGCAAGGCCTTGGCTGCCTCGGGCAGTTTGTTCAACTTCAGGTAGACATTTCCCAGCGTCGACCATCCATCGCCGTTCTGGCTGTGCAACTTGAGCGAGGTTTCGAGCTCCTGCGCGGACTCATCGTACCGAGCCGCCTGGTTATACAGCAGGCCCAGCACATAAGGCGCCTCATAGCCGGAGGGATCCAGCTTTGCGGCGGCTTCCAGTTGCGGAATGGCATCGGCGGCATCGTCCTGCAGCTTGTAAGCCACACCCAGGTCGTAATGCACCTTGGGCGAATCGGGCGCGAGCTTGAGCGCGGCGCGAAGCTCGGTGACCGCATTGGCAACCTGATCGACTTGGAGATACGCCGCAGCCAAATCCTGATGTGCGGTGAGGCTGGAGGGATCGCATGCGATCGCCCGCTGCAAATAGGGCACTCCCTCTTGCGCGCGATGGAGCTGGCTCAAGGCCAGGCCGAGGTTGATGAGCGCATCGGCGTTCCTGGGCTCCGCCTGCACAACTTTCTTCAGCAGTTCCGCGGCATCGGCAACGCGATCGGTACGCTGGTAGACCAGCGCCAGCGCATAAGCAGCGGCGCTGGAGTGCGGCTCAAGGCGCACGGCTCGTTCCAGAATGGGCCCCGCCTTGTCGTCCTGCCCAGCATCGGCCAGAGCTTTGCCCGCCACCAGCAGAATCTGTGCGTCGTTGGGCGCCAGCGTGCAGGCCTCGGTCCACTCCGCGGCAGGATCGCCTTTCTGCTCGGCTTGCAGCACGAAGCCAAGGTGCAGATGCGCGAGGGCAAAGTTTGGCTCCATGCGGATCGCCTGGTCGAACTCCGCTTCCGCGTGCGGCCAATCCTGCCGCCGCGCATACAGCGATCCGATGTCGTCGTGCATCCCGGCCGTTTCGCCGGTTTGCGCGGCCGCCTCTTTCATGCGCGCAATGGCGGAGTCGATCTGTCCCACAGCCGCCAGCGATTTGGCGTAGAGCACGAGCGTCTGCACGGGCAGATGCGAGTTTCGCGCCTTGGCGGCAGCCTCAGCCTTCGCAAACAGCGGCACGGCTTTGGCGTGAGCACCGGTTTCCGCATAGGCCAGCGCCAGGTTGAGCTGCGCCGCATCGTCGGCCGGCGAAATCGCCAGAGCCTTCTCCAACTCCCCGATCCCCGCGGCCCAATGGCCTTCGCGGACCAGCACCGCTCCCAAGGCGCTATGGCCCTGCTCGATTCCCGGCTCCAGCCGCACCACCGACTCGAACTTCTGCTGCGCCGTTTTCAGGTCGTTGCCGTTGAGCGCGGCCACGCCGGCGCGGAAATCCCCATCGGCGTGTTGCAGATTGCCGGACGCCTGCTGGGAAAAGACAAGCCCGCAGACTCCAAAAGAGAAGAGCAACATGCAGTTTGTGAAGCGAAGCCGTCGCATGGGGGAAGCTAACGAGGTCATTCTATGCCATAGCGGTTTTGGCCAGGATTCTTTCCCAAGCTGGTGCCTGCGTTCGTGCCAATTTCGCTTCCGGTGATCCAGGCCCATTCGTTGGTCGCCGGGTCGTACTCCCACATTTCATTCACGTAGCAAAACTGATAATCGTCTGGCTTGGGAGG
>JASHTH010000160.1 GCA_030040655.1 Acidobacteriaceae bacterium
CCCGCGCTGCGCGAGCGCATCGTCGCTTTGTCCACGGGCGGCGCGTCGTCCGAACCGGGAATGCTCACCAATCTGCGCCACCACCAGGCTGTTGCCGGCGCCTTGACCGCATTGGCCGACGCCGCCAAGGCCAGCGCCAACGCGATTCCGCACGAGATGATCCTGCTCGATCTTTATCGCGCGCTCTCGGCGCTCGATTCGCTCACCGGCCAGACCACGCCGGACGACATCCTCAATCTGATCTTCTCAACGTTTTGCATCGGAAAGTGACGCCGGGAAGAGTAAGCGGAAGCGATTCGCTTGGTTCGTTGCTCAATCCGCTTCCAGCACCAGGCACTTGAGGTATTCGGTCTCCGGCAGATTCAGAACAACGGGATGGTCAGGCGAAGCGCCGCGGCGCTCGAGCAGACGCACGCGGCGATGGGCGTCGGTGGCCGCGGACGCGACCGTGGATTCGAAATCGGCCCAGCGGACATGGTGCGAGCAACTGCAGGTGACGAGCAGGCCGCCGGGCCGGAGCATCTTGAGCGCGCGCAAATTCAGCTCCTTGTAGCCGCGCAGGGCGCCTTCGACGGCACGTTGCGTTTTGGCAAAAGCGGGCGGGTCGAGGACGATGGCGTCGAGCTTCTCGCCGGAATCGGACCAGTCGCGAAGGATTTGAAAAGCGTCGCCCTCGACCCACTCGACTTCCGCCGCCAGCTGGGTCCGATTGGCCTCGAGATTCTGTTCCGCCACTTCGAGCGAGGCTCGCGAAGTGTCGATTCCTGAAACCTGCCGGCAGATTCGCGCCAGATGCAGCGCGAATCCTCCCTGGTAGCAGCAGACGTCGAGCACGCGGCCGGTCGCACCCAACTTGTGCGCCCAGTTCTGCGCCGCGGCATAGTTGGCCCGCTGGTCGAGAAAGGCCCCGGTCTTCTGTCCCGCGTCGGCGTCGAAGTGGAAGACGAGGCCGTTGAGCCGAAACCTGGTTCTCGCAATCGGCGCAGCCGGATTCCGCAGCCACAAGGGCGCGGTCCCGGGCGCGTTCAATCCCTCCAGTTCGCGCATGCGCGGGTCGGGGCGCTCCACGATCGCGCAAGGCTCCAGCTCTTCACGCAGCGCGCGCACGCAGGCTTCGCGGACGTCGCGCGAGTCCAGACCCTTGATCAGCAGTTGCAGAATGACGAGATCGCCGTACTTGTCGGCGACGAGGCCGGGCAGTTCATCGGCCTCGCTGAAGCAAAGGCGACAGGAGTCGGTGCGATCGTCGAGCATGGGCTTGCGCCGTCCGATCGCCGCGCGCAGCCGCGCTTCCAACAGGCCGAGCCACGAGGGCTCGTCGATGGCTTCGCGGGAGATCAACCGGAGCGCGATCTGCGAGGTTGGGCTGTAGAGCGCCGTGCCCAGTAACAGGCCGCGGTGGTCGGCCACCGGCAGCAGATGCAGCGGCTCGTGCGAGGAGCCTGACGCCAATTCGAGCGACTCGATATCGGAGGCGTAGACCCAGAGATGGCCGTGGCGGAGCTTGTCGGCGGCGCGGCGATTGACGATGGCTGCGGCGGTTTTGCCAAATGACGGTGCGGTCTTGCGGCCCCGAGTCCGCAGCGACCTGTCCTGGGCCCGCTCGTCATCGGGCGCTACCTTGTCAGTGGCGGAACGGACTCGCAAACGCTCAAAAGGCGCCGGTGGGCTTTGTCCCCTGGGCGCCTCTTGGATGTTCGCTGACTGCGGTTTGCGCGGCTTTGCCATGAGCTCCTGCGCGCCGGCAGGCCAAGCCGGATGCACAGGAAAGTCCGGCTCTACTTGACCTGCAGCGTCTCCAGGTAGCGGCTCACATTGCTGATCCTGAGCAGCTTATCCTGCGGGTTGGTCGTGTTCATCTTACCAAAGATCGGCCCCCAAACCGGCATCTCCTGGTTGCCGTGCGCCCGCAAGTCGGTGCCGTTTTGCAGCACGGTGACGATGTGCGAATCCGGGAACTTGCCGCGATTGTTCCTGGTCAGCAGGGTCAGGTCCGTGGGAGGCACCTTGAGCGCCGGCGCCACCGGGCCGTTGCCGCGGCCGTCGCTTCCATGACACGGCGCGCAGTAGCTCGAGTACATCTGCTTACCGCTGGTCGGAGATGTCTTGTTCGCCGTGAGCGTGAGTTTGTTGTTGTTCTGATCGGCAAAACCCACGCCCAGCGCAAGCAATGCGGCCATGGTAATAAGTGAAAGGCGTTTGAGCATAACTTCCTCGGTTCTGGATCTCCATCGCATTTCCAGCTTGACGGATGCCGCTCCGAAGACACTCCTAACTTCGGATTCCATTTGCAGGCGAGTTCACTGCCAATCGCCGCAGAATGGCATACATCCGAGCCCGGAAATGCTTTTGTCCGTAGGAAACTTTACGCCTTCTCCGAGGTGCTCAGGCTGTGATGGGGAACACATGGCACCCGTTCGTGGAGCACCGACGTACCCGGTCGCGAAAGGCTACGATGCAACGGCATAAAGCGCAACTTCCATGTGTGCCGGCAATCTAACTGTGACTTATCGGCGGCGGAACACATTGACGCTCCTTCCCCTCTCTTGAAACGCGAAGTCATTCGGCAGCTTCCCCCAGCAAGTTATCGATGAAGGAACCCTTCAATTCGATATTCGTTGTTCAGGTCCGTCGCATAGCGGTCGACAGAGTTGCCGGGCCGTTCGCCAGCTCAAGTGTCTGTGGCCGGCGGCGCGGCTCCGAATGCCGACGCGACGAGTGGCGGCGCCGGAGTCGGCCGGCACTTTGCTCAACCGGTTCGAGCACCCAGCCGCGCCTTGGCTTGTGAGCTTCATGACGATGGAAGAGTTGCGGCCTATAATGAAGTATGGCGACCTTTCGGCAGACCGTTCCGGCTGGCGTGTCGGCCACGCCCTCCCAAGCGGAACAAAGCCGGGTCGCGGTGCGCGATGGGCATGCGAGCACGATCGAGCTCAAACGCGCCATTCCGATCGATCAGCGTTTTGAAAACCTGCTGCGCCAGGTTCGCGCCAACCGCCCGCACGAAGATATTTCCCTGATCCGGAAAGCGTGGGAATTCTGCGTTCGCCAGCACGAGGGGCAGGTGCGTGCTTCGGGCGAGCCGTACATCGTCCATCCGCTGGAAGTGGCCGAAGTGTTGACGGAGATGAAGCTCGACGCCACGGCCATTGCCGCGGGCCTGCTGCACGACGCCGTGGAAGACACGCCGGCCACGCGCGATCAGATCGAGGCCGAATTCGGCAATCAGGTGGCGCACATCGTCGAGGGCGTCACCAAGATCGACAAGATCCAGTTCGCCAACCGCGAGGACCGCCAGGCCGAGAACGTGCGCAAGATGCTGCTGGCCATGGTGACCGATGTGCGCGTCGTGCTGATCAAGCTGGCCGACCGCCTGCACAACATGCGCACGCTCGTACATCTGCAGCCCGACCGGCAGGAAGCCATCGCCCGCGAGACGCTGGACATCTATGCGCCTCTCGCGCATCGCCTGGGAATGGGCAAAGTGCGCGGCGAACTCGAGGATCTGGCCTTCCGCTACACCGACCCGGTGGGCTTCGAGCAGGTTTCGGCGGCGGTGGAAGCAAGGCGCGTGGAGGGCGAGCAGTTTTTGCGCAGTGTCGAAGACACTCTGACCGAGCAACTGCGCGAGAACAACATCCAGGCACGCGTGGAGTGGCGCATCAAGCGCATTTACTCGATCTTCCAAAAGCAACAGCGGTCGAAGGTCTCATTCGACCAGGTCTACGACCTGCTCGCGGTCCGCGTCATCACGCAGGATGTCGCCTCCTGCTACGCCGTCTTCGGGCTCATCCACACGTTATGGCGGCCGGTGCCGGGCCGCATCAAGGACTTCATCGCCATTCCCCGCGCCAACCGTTATCGATCGCTGCACACTACGGTCATCGGCGAAGGCGGCCACCAATTCGAGGTGCAGATTCGCACCGAAGAGATGCACCGCATCGCCGAGGAAGGCATCGCCGCGCACTGGAAGTACAAGGCTGCAGACTCGGCGGTGACGGCTCGCGACGAGGAGCGGCTCAACTGGATCCGGCAGCTGGTTGAGTGGCAGAAGGAGATGACCGACCCCAACGAGTTCCTCTCCAGCCTGAAGATGGATCTCTATCCCGACGAGGTCTACACCTTTACGCCGAAGGGAAAGGTCGTGGTGGTTCCGGCCGACGCCACGCCGGTCGATTTTGCCTACACCATTCACACCGAGGTAGGCCACACCTGCGTGGGCGCCAAAGTCAATGGCCGCATGGTGCCGCTGCGCACCAAGCTGCGCACCGGCGACATCGTCGAAATTGTTACGCAGAAGGACCACAAGCCCAGCCGCGACTGGCTCACCTTCGTCAAGAGCCCGCGCGCGCGCAATAAGATCAAGCATTGGCTCAACGAAGACCAGCGGCTGCGCGCCGTCGAGATCGGGCGCAAGCTTTTGGAGCGCGAGGCGCGCCGATTCAAGGTGCCCATGACCCAGATCGATGACCGCGACCTGGGCCGCATCGCCAATGAGTACGGCGTAGCCACGGCCACCGACCTGCTGGCCGCGCTGGGGCAGGGAAAGCACTCCGCGCACCAGGTGCTAGGCAAGCTTGCGCCGGAGATTCTCACGCCGGCCGAGACCGAGCCAGGCGCCGAGACCCAGCCCGGCGGCGAGCCGGTCATGCCCGATTCGGTGCGCAAGCTG
The DNA here is from genome assembly GCA_030040655.1 of Acidobacteriaceae bacterium. GTDB lineage: Bacteria > Acidobacteriota > Terriglobia > Terriglobales > Acidobacteriaceae > Telmatobacter. The sequence goes on from JASHTH010000160.1 coordinate 4,673, forward strand.
CACCTCACCGGATCGGATTCCCTGCAGGTGGAAGGGCAGAACGACCTGCTCGTCTACCGCGCGCGATGTTGCAACCCCATTCGCGGCGAGGAGATCGTGGGCTACGTCACGCGCGGCAAGGGGGTGGCCGTCCATGCGCGCAACTGCCCCAACGTGCAGAACCTGCTCTATGAGAGCGACCGCCGCATCGCCGTCGAGTGGGCGCGCGTGGGCGATGAGGCAGCCAGTCACCTGTCGCGCTACCCGGTCAAGATCACCGTCTTTTGCGAAGACCGCGCCGGCCTGCTCAAGGAGATGACCGCCGTCATCTCCGAAGACGACACCAACATTCGCGGCGTCGAGGTCAAGCGCGCCGAGAGCGGCGAAGCCATCGTCGAGTTTGTGGTGGAAGCCGAAGACCTGCATCATTTGAACCGCATGGTGCTGGGGCTGCGGCGCGTGCCGGGCGTGCGGGCGGTGCAGAGGACGCAGAAGGTGTAACAGCAGCTTTTAGCTGTTAGCTATCAGTCATCAGCTCTCGGCTTCGGTTCCTTTGCTGGGTATCTTGACAATGCCGCTAACGAACATCGAGCCGCATCTCATAATGCCCGACGGTTGGACGCCGCAGTAGACTGGCATTCATGCCGGAGCTGCCCGATATCTCCGCCTACATCACGGCGCTCGAAGCGCGCATTCTGGGCCACACGCTGGAGCGCGTGCGGCTGGGCAGCGTTTTTTTGCTGCGCACGTTCGAGCCGCCGCTAGAGAGTGTAAACGGCCGGGCAGTGCGCGAGATTCGGCGCATCGGCAAGCGCATTGCGATTGGCCTCGACGGCGACCTGTGGCTGGTGCTGCATCTGATGATCGCCGGCCGGCTGCACTGGAAGCCTGCGGGCGCGAAGCTGGGCGGCCGGCAGAATCTCGCCGCATTCGACTTTTCGTCGGGCACGCTGACGCTGACC
>JASHTH010000161.1 GCA_030040655.1 Acidobacteriaceae bacterium
ACCGCTGAAGCCGATGCTGAACTCGTCCCAGTTCGACGCACTTGCCGCGACGGCCTCGCCTGAGGCCGGCGATTCGCCGCCGGCGTGTTGTTCTGGGTTTTCGCTCACGCCTATGTCCTGACCTGGGTTCCATTTGGCTCCGCATGAGGTCCCAAATTGTCCCGCTTGGTCCCGCGCAGACCCAGTATCGGCGAAAAGACCATGGTGCGCCAGTGGAAAAAAGTTGTAGGCGGAATTGCAGCTTGGAACGGCTAGCCTTGCGCCAGCGGGCAACCGGCTAGCCGCCGGCCTGAGCGCAAGATAAAGGCAAATTTAGCGAGATAACCACAACCGATTGTGTATGTTGCTTTTCTTGGTTCCCAGCCGTTGCGAACCCTGGGTGATCCGCTTGCGCATTCCCCGAAGGTGGGAGATACTTGAGCCGGAAGCGAATATATAGCGAAAACTCCTCGACCTACTTCCGAACCCGCAGGTGCAAGTGGTGCCGTTGCCGGTCCCAGATCAGCTTGGCAAGGTACCAAAGCACCAGGGCGTTGATGGCCAGCAGACTCACTCGCGGCCAAGTCAGTCGGCGGTGCACTTCGTAGATCTCCCAAGGCAGGAATGACGTGGTAATCGCCAGCGTGACGAATTCGGCCCACACTTTTTCGAGATAGAGTCCTGTTCCTTCAACAAAGTCAACCGCCGCGTAGAGGAAGAAGACGGCGCTGATGCGGCGCAGCATCTTGTCGTCGACGCTGGCCGCCTTTTCGAGGATGAAGTTGACCAGCCGCGATTCGGGATTGAAGCGCAAATGGTAGACCAGGTTCTCCAGGGCGTCGGCAATGTCTTTGTGCAGCAGCCTGCGCAAGCCCACGCCCATGGCGATAAACAGCACCGCCTGAGCCAGCTTGAACACGGCGATCAGTACGAGCCAGCGGTTGTGGTGCGGCCTGGATGAGGCGGGACTTTTCAATGGTTGCCGATCGTTTCCTTTGCGGCGTTGAGGCAGTGGCTTGGATGGGGACGCCACCTGTTGCAGCCCGGAATCAGCGCGAGCATTCAAAAGGAAGACCTCTTTTCCGCGGCTGGCCGTTGACCCCGAAATGAACTTTCAACTGCTGCTAGGTTAATTGACGATCGCCGGTTCTCCCAACTCGGCACATTCGCGGCCTACGAGCTTACTTTTTCGAGCTCAACAGCGCCTGGCGATCCATGACATTCCCGTCCACGATCAGCGTGGAGATGCGCCGTGCATTCCAGATGTTCGCCGTCGGATCGGCATCGACGACAAGGATATCGGCACGTCGGCCGGGCGCAATCAGGCCCAGTTCGGTCCAGCCGAATTGAATGGCGTAGTTGTTGGTGGCGGCGGCCAGCGCTTCGCGCGGCGATAGGCCCAGGCGCACCAGCATCTCGAGCTCGGTGTGCATCGAGATGCCGGGCATGGTGCCCATGGCGCCCGCGCCCGACGCGGCCAGATAGTGAGGAAATGCCGTGAACAGCGCCTGGTTGATGCGCCACAGGCGCATGGCTTCGAGATCGGCCTTCTTGCGCTGGCCTTCTTCGAGCCAGCGAATCGCCGAGGCAGGCAGATGGCGCGTCCAGGCCCCGAGCGGGTAGTCCATCTCGCCGGTTTTGCGGTCGGGCGGCATGGAGAGATGGGCCGGATCGAGCAGCACGGCCGCCGGTTCCTTCCACAGGTTGCGATGGGCCGGCAGGCGCAGGTAATACATGCTGAAGGTGGGCATGAGTGCAGCGCGATGGGAAGCGAGGAAACGAGCGTAGTCGCGGATATGCGGATCGGTGGACGGCAGGCGCTGGGAGTAGTCAAAGGCGGTAGTCGCCGAAGCGCCGTAGGGATCGTCGACCAGCGGCACCTGCAGCTCGTCGGGGATGAGGCCGAGCTCATAGCGGCCCATGTGCGGCAGCGCGTCTACGCCGGACTCAATTCCCACCGTGTACGGAGTGGCCACGAATTCGCCGTAGGTCACCAAGCCCATCTGGTGCGCGCGGGCGATGATCCACTGCGTGTTGGCCGCCGTGATGTCGCCGCCTAACCACACCACGCGCGTGCCCATGTGCGCGGTATCGGCAATCTGCTGCGCGGTATCTTCGGGGCTCAGCTCGACGGGGCGAACGCCCTCCTTCAGCTTGGCCGCCCATTCGGGACGCTTGGCCAACAGGCTCCCGTTGTCGGTCGACCCCACCGAATCGAGCAGGTAAAGGTGAGGCCGCGGGCTGGCGGTGAAATCGACGTTGCCGCGCACCTCGTCGGATACGGCGACGATCGTGGTCACGCCCATATAGAGGTCGGCGTTGGCCTGCCCCTGGCTGTTCATGCCGGCGAATCCGTCGACGAGACCGGGAATGAGGTACTTTTCGCTGCAATCGATGACCTGGGCGCCGTCGGGAACGGGAATGAGCGCGCGCGGGCCCACGTCGGTGATCCGGCCATCCTGGATGATGACCACTGCGTCGCGGAGATCGGTCGCGGAGCGGCCCCAGCCCGTGAGGTCGATGACTGTGCCGCCGGCGAGGACCAATGGCACCGAAGGCGGAGCCGCCGGCGCGGGCTGCTGTGGCGCCTGCGGCCAGGCTAAACTGGCTGCCAGCGCCGATTCACCCAAGGCCAACAGAAGAATGCGCAAAAATCCCATCGAATACAGTCTGTTGTGGATTGTCGCATAGCGGTTTGCGGCGAAGAAGGAAAGAGCGGCGCCGCAATTGGATCGATCCTGCAGCCATCCGCAGGTGGCGGAGAGAAAGATCAGCTCGCCACCAGCGTCCTGCGCTTGCGATGCGCCAGCAGGGGCAGCACCTGCGTCTCGGCTTCCTCCACCGTGAGGCCGTAACTCGCGCGCAAGGCATCGACTTTTCCGTGCTCGATAAACCGGTCGGGCCAGCCGATGCGGACCACTGGAACTGAGCAGCCGAGGTCCTGCAAAGCCTCAGCCACAGCCGTTCCAAAGCCGCCCATCTTGACGTGATCTTCGAAGGTGACAAAGGCTGCCACGTGTTGCGCGTAATGCTCGATCATTTCCCGGTCGAGCGGCTTGACGAAGCGCGGGTTTACGAGTGCGGTGGAATAGCCGTCACGGCCCAGGCGCGTGGCCAACTCTTCGGCCAATGCGATCATCGGCCCCAGGCCGAGGATGGCGACATCGGAGCCATCGACAAGCACTTCCGCCTTTCCCACTTCGAGTACCCGCGGCTCGGGCTTGCGTGCCACGCCGGCGACCGCGCCGCGCGGATAGCGGATGGCGCTGGGACCGGGAAGCGTAAACGCGGTCTTCATCATGTCGGCGAGCTCGTCTTCGTCCTTCGGCGCCATCAGCACCATCTCGGGAATGCCGCGCAGATAGGCGATATCGAAGAGTCCGTGATGCGTTGGGCCGTCGTCGCCGCTCAGGCCGGCGCGATCCATGCAGAAGACCACGGGCAGCTTCTGCAGCGCCACATCGTGCACGATGGGATCGAAGGCGCGCTGAAGGAATGTGGAGTAAATGGCGCAGACCGGCCGATAGCCCTGCGTCGCCATGCCGGCGGCAAACAGCACCGCGTGCTCCTCGGCGATGCCGACGTCGAAGTAGCGCTTGGGATGGTGCGGCCGGAAGAGATCGAGGCCCGTGCCGTTGGGCATGGCCGCGGTGACGGCGACAATGCGCTCGTCCTGGCGCGCCAGCTCGACCAGCGTGTTGGCGAAGACCTCGGAGTAGGTGAGCTGGCCGGCCGGCTTGGTCTGGCCGGTCTCCGGATCGTAAGGTCCGAGGCCGTGGAACTTTTTTTGGCCGTCGAGCGCCGGCTGGAAGCCGCGGCCCTTTTGCGTCAGCACGTGCAGAAGCACGGGCCGATCCATGCCTTTCAGGAACTTGAACGTTTCGACCAGCAGCGGGATGTTGTGGCCATCGATGGGCCCGAAGTATTGCAGGCCGAACTCCTCGAAGATCATCGACGGCCACAGCATGCCTTTCGCCGCTTCTTCTGCGCGTCGCGCTACCTTGAGAACCGTTTTTCCGCCCAGCCGTTCCAGGATTTTGTGCGCCGAGGCGTGCAGGTGCTGATAGTGCGGGTTGGTGACGATGCGGTGGAAGTAGCCTGCGATGGCGCCCACGTTGCGGTCGATCGACCACTCGTTGTCGTTGAGCACCACGATCAGCCGCCTGGTTTGCGAGGCGACATTGTTCAGGGCTTCGAACGAGATGCCATTGGTGAAAGCAGCGTCGCCGGCCACGGCGACCACATGCTCCGCGCCGCCCGCCATGTCGCGCGCCACGGCCATGCCCAGCGCGGCGCTCAGCGCGGTTCCGGCATGGCCGGCGCCGTAGCAGTCGTGCTCGCTCTCGGTGCGCAGCATGAAGCCGTTCAGCCCGCCCGGCTGGCGAATGGTCTCGAAGCGATCGCCACGTCCGGTGAGAATCTTATGGACGTATGCCTGGTGGCTGACGTCGAAGAGCAGCTTGTCTTTTGGGGTGTCGAACACTTTGTGCAGGGCCAGCGTAAGTTCCACTACGCCCAGGTTCGGGCCTAGATGACCGCCGGTCTTCGAGAGGGTGTGGATTAGGCATTCACGAATCTCTCCCGCCAATTCGCCCATCTGCGCGTTGGTCAGGCGCTTTACATCGGCGGGCGAATGGATCGATTCCAGCAGTGTTCCCATCGGATTCCTTTTTCTGCATCGGCCCGGACTTCAAAAAGCCCCTCCTCAGGACGCAGAACAAAAGTTACTGCGACTCACGGCCAGGAAGGGCGATCAACTCGGATTTACCAGCCTATAGTATACCTGCATCTGGATTTGCGCGCTGTCCGGCAAAGGGCGCGGGGGGCCGATCTCCGGCCTTGGCGGATCCTTTTGCGCGTCCGTTGCGGACCTTTTGGGCGCGTTCGGTGTTGCCCTTTCGCCGGCGAACCACCGTTATACGATTAGGTTGCGGAATCGCCGATGGGACAGGAGGAAAGAGGCGTGGCTTCATTGCGGATGCAGAGGATAGGAGCGTTTGTTTTCTTGGTGGCGGGACTGGGGGTTGCCGCGATGCCGGGGATGGGCCAACTGCCGCTCCCGAACCCCGCTGCGACGCCGGCGCCCAATCCGCTGACGGATGCAACCGCGACGCCGGGCAAGGTTCTGCTCTTCAACCTGGAGGCGCGCTTCGCCAAGGACGTAGCCGAGCGCGGAGGCAAGGCGGTCGTTGACTGGTTTGCCCCGGATGGAGTGCTGCTGGGCAACGGTCAGCCGCCCGAGGTGGGGAAAGTGGCCATCGCCAAGACCATGACCTGGACGGCGGCGGAGTATCAGCTCACCTGGACTCCGACCGACGCCATGATGGGTCCTTCCGGCGACATGGGCTACACCTGGGGCCATTTCGAAGGGCACAGCAAGGACGCCAACGGTAACCCCGTGAGCACCAGCGGACGGTATATGACCATTTGGCGCAAGGAGCCCGATGGCGAATGGAAGGTGGTGCTTGACGCGGGGGCCAACGAGCCGGCCGGAAGCGGCGACTGCTGCCGGTTGCCGGGGCGTTGAGGAACCAAGGGACCTAGGGACCGAGGGAACAAGGAACCGAGGGACGGAGGAACTAAGGGACCGATAGCGCTCGGTGCACTTCAGCTCCCTTCAAAATCTTGATTCGTTGGGATGCCGGTGACGCGCATTCCACTTCGGAATGATCCAATAGGCTTCGACTAGAACGATCGCAACCACCGCACAGGAGCCCAGCAGAATCCTTCCAAAGGAAACCTCCAATATGACACTTGAGCAGAACATCAATACGCCAAAACCGAAGCGCAAGGAGGTTGGGATGCGCGATGCTCCGGCAGTGAGAGCCGCCAGACAAGGCAGCACGAAAAGGTTGATGGCAACAAGCCGCGTCGGCAGAATGTGATTGATTGCAGCCTCCGCGCGATGACCGGGTGGCGTCATGGAAAAGAGAAACCACAGGCAGAACAAAGCAAACGCCAGGCCGAACACCATAAAGGCGAGGGCAGCGCCATTTTCTTTAATGTTTCCCATTGGGCTAGTTTCCTA
>JASHTH010000162.1 GCA_030040655.1 Acidobacteriaceae bacterium
AGGGTGTGAGGCATGCCGGCCGTGAACACAAGCTGCACCACCGGTTTACTTCCAACGCGGCTCAGCTCGGGAGCGAAGTTCTCCGGCTTCTTGATGCCGCCGATCTCGTGACAGGCGGCGCAACCATATTCGGTGACCAGCGATTTGCCGTGGGCAATCTGCGCCGCGGTTGCCGGCTCGAGGTGGACGTCGGCGAGGAAATCCGAGTCGGTTTTGCTCTGTACGTACGCGGTAATCAGACTGAGTTGCTGCTCGGTCCACCGATAGCGCGGCATCTGTGTGCCAGGGTCGTATTGGTGCGGGTCGCGGAGCCAGGCAGCAAGCCATTCCGGCTTCGCCTTGGTGCCAATGCGCGTCAGCTCGGGGCCGATGTCTCCGCCGACGACATTGCCTGCTGCATTCTGGACTGCGTGACAAGAGGCACAGAACGACTCGCCATAGAGGCTCGCTCCCGCGGTGGGATCGGGCTCGGGGCCATGCGCCTGGGCCGGCAGCGCGATCCTGTCGCCGGGCGCAGGCGTTGAATCCGCGATGAGAAACGCCGAGATATCGCGCGCGTCGACATCGCTCAATTTAAAGTTCGGCATCGTGGTGGAGGCGGCATAGCTCGTCGGATCCTTGAGCCATGCGTAAATCCATTCGCGCGTCGTCTTGTCGGCGATGTGTGTCAACGGCGGCGGAACATCGCTGGCGGTCATGGATCCGCCGTCCGGCAGGTTCACTGCGTGGCAGCGCACGCATCCGTAACGGGACAGCAGCCGGCGGCCTTCATTGAGTTTCGGCGTTCCCTCGAGCGGCGACTGGTGGCATTGGCCGCACGAGGACTCGATGTATCGAGCCGGAAGGATCGGCTCCTGTTGCGCGAGTTTGCTGTGGTGCGCATCTTCTACGTTGGTCGCCGCACCCTCACCGCGATGGCAGATGACGCAGCCAAACTGCCCGGATGAATGCGGGATCACCGGATGCATGCGAAAGGGCTGCGTCTTCACGTCGACCAGGCTCGCTTCCTCGAGTCCGACGTGGCAGGTCTGGCAGCGATCGACGACGCCCAGCTCCGGCAGCCAGATCTGGTGAATCCCGCCCTGAAAGTGGCGCTGCAAAGTGATCGCATCGCCGCGATCGCGGATGAGCCGGAGATACTCGTTCTGATAGCCGCGCCACTCGCTGAAGTGGTCCTTAGCCGGAGCGATGGCCAGCACCAGCAGCATGAGAACGCTGACGATACCGAATGGACGAATCGGGTCGCGGAACAAGATCCGCCAGGAGGTCGCGAGCTTTGTCTTATCCGATGGCATTCAGCTCCTCCATGGCAATACCCAGGACCATCCGGGCCCGCGAAAGAATGTGCCCACGGCGGTGAGCACGATGCACTCCAACAGAAACCAGGTCATGATCCACCACGAGATGGGCTTCAACGCGAGGAAGCGCCGGAAGCGGCTCGCCGATTGCGGCGAACTGAAGGCCGCCAGGACCATCAGGCACGCGACGAGCAGCGTGGGAGCCAGCGCCACATAGACATCGAAGAACCAAAGGAAGATGCACAGGCCTGCGGCGACCGCGTAAAGGACATTCAGCTTGATTTGCCGTTTCTTCAGAAAGAAGCCTTCCGCCTCGATGTTGATATCGAAGTAGGGAATGACGACCAGCGAGATGACCAGCAGACCCGGAATGAGCACTCCCGCGACGACCGGCGGGAAGTAATGCAGCAATTCCTGAAGACCGAGAAAATACCAGGGAGCTTTGGCCGGGTTGGGCGTGTTCGTCGGGTCGGCGAGGCCTTCGAGGGGAGCGTTGAAGAAGAGCGAAAGAAGAACCAGGAAGATGGTAAGGATCTCAATGGCCAGCAGGGCGCGGATCAATACTTCCGGATACGTCTGCACCTGCTCTTCGTCGTGGCTTTTGACGTGCGCCGATGTCCTTCGCGTGACAAAGAGAACGCGCTTCTGCGAGGTCCGCACATCGGAACCGACACCGGCAACGAAATCCTTTGGAACGCTCATGACCTCTCCATCGCGGCCTGCTCAGCCGGCGCGGATTCGTCTTCGGCAGGCTCGCTCTTGCGCACATAAAGTCCGCCGTCTTTGCGAATGCGCCAGAAATGCACCACCAGGAAGAGCACGGCGGTGAGCGGGAGAATGACACAGTGCAGCACGTAAAAGCGGAGCAGCGCGTTGGCGTTCACCTGGTGGCCGCCAAGCATGAGGAAGTGAAACTTGTCCCCAACCAGAGGCACCGCCGCAGAGATATTCGACCCGACGGTGATCGCCCAGTAGGCGAGCTGATCCCAGGGCAGCAGATAACCGGTGTAGCTGAGCAGCAGCGTGAGGAGGAGAAGAAACACGCCAACCACCCAGTTGAATTCCCGCGGAGGCCGGTACGCGCCGCGATAGAAGACGCGGAACATGTGCGCGAAGGCCAGGAACACCATGGCGTGCGCCGACCAGCGATGCAGATTGCGCAGGAACAGGCCGGAAGATACGACGAACTTCAAGTCCTTCACATCGGCATAGGCCTGCGGGACGGAGGGATGGTAGTAGAGCATAAGCAGAATGCCGGTGATCACCAGGATCAGAAAGGTCCCCAGCGTGAGTACTCCCAGGTACCACGTCGCGCCCAGGCCGAGCATCCGCCTGCGGACCTTGGTCGGGAACAGATGCAGGAAGACATTCTGCTGAATGGCGAGGGCGCGATGCAGCGTGCTGGTACCCGTGCCGCTGCGGAAGATGGACTTCCAGACGCGTGTCCGTTCCAGCTTTTCGATGGTTGTGTCGATCGTGCCTGGCATCTTCAGACCCTCAAATACTGGAGCGCGGGGATGGCGGTGGAGCGATCGACCATGAGATTGCCGTCGTCGCTCAGCCAGGTCATCAGCCACGGCAGAGGCTTGGGCGCCGGGCCGGCAAGCTTCTGGCCTTCGCGGCTGAATCGGCTGCCATGGCACGGGCAGGCAATCACGCCTAGCTCGGGCTTCCAGGCGGTCAGGCAGCCGAGATGCGTGCAGACTGCATTCAGTGCGAAGTAGCCTTCG
>JASHTH010000163.1 GCA_030040655.1 Acidobacteriaceae bacterium
GAAGTTGCTCCCCTTCGAAACCACCCTTCTGGTGCGGGACTCCTGCATCTGCCTCCACGTGCAGCGTGCGGCACGGGCGCTCGCCCGACGCTTCGACGAGGCCTTTCGCTCCCTCGGCCTGACCAACGGCCAATTCTCGCTCCTCATGTCGCTCAATCGCCCCGAACCTCCGCCCATGGTGCCCGTGGCTTCGCTGCTCGCCATGGACCGCACCACGCTGACCGCGGCGCTCAAGCCGCTCGCTCGCCGCGGCCTTGTCGAAATCTTAAACGACCCGCTCGACCGGCGAAGTCGAAGGCTGAAACTTACCGAGCAGGGAAGATCCCTGCTTGCGCAGGCTGCCCCTGTCTGGGAGCGCACCAGCCGTGAGGTGGAAGCTAAACTGTCCGACGGCGATCCCGATCGGTTACGCCGCAGTCTGCTCGCGCTTTCGTGAGCCTTATAGCGCCGCTGGTCCAGGGAAGACCATCGAGAACAACAGACTGTCATCCTGAGCGATCCCGAGCGAAGCGAGCAGGGAGGCGAAGGATCTCCGGTTCCTCCAATAAAGCGAAACGGCGGACCGATTCGGCGCAGCAGCGGGCAGCGCTTGCCACGCTTTCTATCCTCCGTCCCGATGGCCCCGGTACCACTCCACCGTACGTCTCAATCCTTCGCGAAAATCTACATGCGGCTGATAACCGAGCAACTCGCCGGCCAGCCCGATGTCGGCCAGTGAGTCGCGAATATCGCCTTCGCGCGGCGGCGCGTAAGCCGCCTCACCCCGGTAGCCCGTCAATTCACGGAGAATCGTGAAGGTTTCATTCAGCGTGATGCGCGAGCCCGTGGCCACATTCATCGCGTGCCCGGCGACTCTGTGGGCGGGAGCTACGGCCGCCAGCAAGTTGGCATTTACCACATTGTCGATATAGGTAAAGTCGCGGCTTTGCTCTCCGTCGCCATAGATCGTCGGCTGTTCTCCAGCCAGCATTTTGCGGCAAAAAATCGCCAGAACTCCCGAATAGTGCGATGTCGGGTCCTGGTAGGGCCCGAAGACGTTGAAATATCTCAGCGTCACCGTCTCAAGCCCATACACACGGGTAAACGAACGCATGTATTGTTCCCCCGCCAGCTTGGCCACAGCATACGGCGAAATCGGGTTGGGCAGCATCTGCTCGCGCTTGGGCAGCGTCGGCGAGTCGCCATAGATCGAGGATGAGCCCGCGTAGATGACTCGCCTCACGCCGGCCGCGCGGCTCGCCACGAGCAGATTCAGCGTCGCGTCCACGCAGTTCACATTCGTCGCTACCGGATCGGCAACCGATCGCGGAACCGACGCCAGCGCCGCCTCGTGAAATACGATCTCCACGCCATCGCAAGCCGATGCGCAAACCGAGGGATCGGCCAGGTCGCCCTTGAGAAACTCCATGCCTTCAAGGCCGGCCAGGTTCTCACGCTTTCCGGTGATGAAGTTGTCGATGCCTCGAACCGCACTGCCGCGCCGAAGAAGCTCCGCCGCGATCGAGCGGCCAATGAATCCGGCCACTCCCGTAACGAGATATTTCGCCATCGTCCTGCTCCTGGGTGAATGAACTTGTGTATTTGTTCGACCTGGGTGCCCCATCCTTGCGGCGCACTTGTTTTTGCTGCAAGGGTGGGATGAACAAATTCAAACTGTCAATACACCGAGACGCTAGGTGGGCCAGGCCGCCGCTGCCAGCGCCGCCAGAAAGACAACCTGGATCGCCAGCCGCGCCGCCAGCCCCGGAACCGGCCGCCCGCCGATCGTCAGCCGTTCCCGCGCTGCCTTCATGTTGGCCGGAAACATGCACATCAGCATGACGGCCGCCGATGTGGCGCAAACAATCGCCGCGCTTGGAATCTGGAGCCCGATCGCGATCAGAATCTCTGCGATTCCCGTCCATGTGACCCACATCTCGCCGTTTCCAAAGACCGTGGGAACCATTCTCACCAGATCCGCCCGCCGTTTTCCCCAGTGCGCCGAAGCGGTCAGCAGGAACATGACTCCGAGCGCCGCCCGCAAGGCGTGCTGCCAGTCGGAAAAGTAGGGAATGCCCGGCGCGGTGAGCCAGAGCGCGAAGAACACGAGCACTAGAACAAGCAGCGGAATCAAAGCTTTCTCCTCAAAGCATTTCTTGTTGGTCGATTTCCATCCGTGCACCAGCCGGCACGCGCGGCCTTATGGGAATACCCTACAAGACGAAATGGGTCGGCCGATGCCATAGAATCCAGGGTATGACAATCGCCACAGGGAGTTCGCTCGCCGGGCTCACAGGCAAGATGGAAACGCGCGATGCCCGCATCGGCATTGTGGGCATGGGTTACGTAGGGCTGCCCCTGGCCCTGCTCTTCAGCGGTGAGCGTTTCCGCGTCACCGGTTTCGATATCGAACCGGGAAAGGTGAATACCTTAAACAGCGGCGGCTCGTACATCGTCCGCATTCTTCCCGAATCGATCCGCGAAGCCCATAAGGACGGTTTTCGCGCCACGACCGATTACTCCGAGATCGCGCAGATGGACGCGGTGATCATCTGCGTGCCCACGCCCCTCGACGAATACCACGAGCCCGACCTGAGTTACGTCATTGGCACCGTGAAATCCATCGCTCCTTACGTTCACGAGGGTCAACTGATCGTTCTCGAAAGCACCACCTATCCCGGCACCACCGAGGAGGTTGTAGTTCCGTTGCTCGAAAACGGAAATTTACGCGGTCTCAAGGTGACCCGCTCGCAGGATGACTCCGGCATTTACGTCGCGTTTTCTCCGGAACGCGAGGATCCCGGCAACGACACGGTCGCCCGTCACGACATCCCGAAAGTCGTTGGCGGTTGCAGCCCCGCTGCGGCGGAGCTCGCCGCGGCCATGTACGGCTCTATCTTTCGCCGCGTGGTCCCGGTCAGCAGCCCGTCGGCCGCGGAGATGACCAAGCTGCTCGAAAACATCTACCGCTGCGTCAACATCGCGCTGGTCAACGAGCTCAAGCAGCTTTGCATGAGGATGGGCATCGATATCCACGAAGTCATCGACGCGGCCAAGACCAAGCCTTTCGGTTTCCAGGCCTTTTATCCCGGTCCGGGACTCGGCGGCCACTGCATTCCCATCGATCCGTTCTACCTGTCGTGGAAGGCCAAGAAATACGACTTCCGCACGCGCTTTATCGAACTGGCCGGAGAAGTCAACACCGCCATGCCGTACTTCGTGCTCGACCAGATCGCCGCCGGCCTGAACGAGCACTCGAAGTCGATCAAAGGATCGAAGATCCTGGTGCTGGGCCTCGCCTACAAGCGCGACATCGACGACCTGCGCGAATCGCCCTCGCTCACCGTCATCGAGCT
>JASHTH010000020.1 GCA_030040655.1 Acidobacteriaceae bacterium
TGGGTGCATCCGCCGGAGCAACGTGTAGCAAATACTGCTCGTGGCCGACGACGCGGAGCGGCGCGCCTTTCTGTACCGGTTGCGAGGCTACCGCGCGCCAGATTTCGCCTTCCACCAGCACATGGCCTTCCAGATCGAGACTCTCCATCGCCGATGCACGGCTGCCCACCAGTGCGTCGGCGCCGAGCAGGTGCTTCCTTCTCCGCGCGCGCACCACTAGGCGCACCAGGAAAAACGTGATCGCGCCAAAGGCAGCGGCGACGGCAATGGCCAGTGCCGGGTTGACCGCGAGCTCCGGCACCGGCGCGGCGACCAGCGTCAGCATGCCGAAGGCCAGGCAGACGATGCCGGCGATGGCCAGCGCGCCATGGCCGCCGAACTTGGCCTCGAGCAGCAGCAGCACAACGGCGGCGATGAGCAGCAGGACGGCCGTATAGCGGATGGGCAGCAGATTCAGCCCGAAGATGCCGAGCAGCACCATGAGCGTGCCCAGTGTGCCGGGAACGATGGTGCCGGGCGAATTGAATTCCAGATAGATGAGCAGCGCGCCGATAACCAGCATCAGCAGGGCGATGTTGGGATCGACCAGCCAGGTGAGCAACTGATCGCGCAGCGTGGGCTTGAGCAGTTCGATTCGCGCGCCGGTCAGGTGCAGCACCTGCTTGTCGCCGTTCAGCCGGGTGATGGTTCGGCTCTCCAATTGCGAAAAGAGCTGGTTTTCATCCGAGGCCTCGACATCGATGATGTGTTGCTGCAAGGCTTCTTCGGCGGTGTAGGAATGCGACGACGCGGCGGCGGCGATGGCGGCGTCCACGTTGCGTCCGCGCCGCGAGACATAGGAACGAAGCAGCGCCTCGGCGTCGTTCTCGATCTTCTGCATCTCGGTCTGGTCGGGCTTGCCGATCATGGAAACCACGTGCGCCGCACCGGCGTTGGTCCCCGGCGCCATGGCGGCGACGTCGGCGGCTTCGAGCAGGAAGAATCCCGCCGAGCCCGCGCGCGCGCCCGCCGGCGCCACGTAGATGATGATGGGAACGCGGGAAGCCAGGATGGCGCCGACCATGGCGCGCATCGATTCCAGCAATCCGCCAGGGGTATTCATCTCGATGAGCAGGGCCTGGGCGCCATCGGCGTTGGCGTGGGCAATCGCGCGGTCCAGTTCTCCGGCGCTCACCGGCTGGATGGTGTCGTCGAGAATCATCTTGTCGACAAGAGGCTGCGCGGCGCGGGCAGGAGCGCCTGCCGCGCACACCAGCGCCGCCAGGCCCATCGCCGATCGGAGCGCGAATTCAAGCTTTCCTCGCATGGACAGCTCCATTGTCACCCAGAGATCGATCGGGTCCAAGTGTTTTCAATCACATCAAAGCGGTTCCACGGTTCCTGTACCTAGCTTCAGGCGCCGGTCAAGGGGGCTCGCCGCGGCGAGCCACCTGACTTGGGTGGCTCCGAAACATTGAAGCCGTGGAACAGGATTATGGCTTCGGCGCCTGCCGCGACTCGATGGTTCGACGCAGCTCCGCGGCCGGACGGCTCGCCGGGTCGAGCTTGAGCGCCTCGCCGGCCTCGCTGTCGGCCTCGCTCAGGTGATTTTCGGCCAGATCGAGCCGGCCCAGCACGAGATACGCCTGCGCGGAGGGGGCGAGATTCAGGGCGATGTGTGCCTCCTTGCGTGCGTCGTCGGCATCGCCGGCCCGCTCGCGCACCTCGGCCAGCCCGGCGTGCCCCTCGGCCGAGGAGCCATCGGCAACCACAGCGGATTGATAGAGCCGCTCGGCTTCGAGCAGCAGCCCACGGTCGAGGTAGCTCTGAGCCTGGCCGGCGAGTGTGCGGGCACGCTCGGCCGGCGTCAGCGCGGCCAGCCGGGCCGCATCCATTTGGTCGAGCATCTGCGCGGCCTGGCGAAACGCCGCCGCATCGAAGCGGCGCTCGATCCGTTCCAGCGGATCGGGGCGGACCTCGTTGTCGTACGAGGAGGTTCCCGGCGGGGCCTTCCACGCGCGCTCGAGAGCCTGGGCCTCGGTGTCGGCGGGGCGAAGGCGCAGGCACTGGGCCAGTTCCGCTTCGGCGCCGGTTTCGTCGCCCTGGCGCTTCAGGCTGACAGCGATATTGAAGTGATAGTCGGGCGCGCGAGGGTCTGAGGTCTCCGCCTGGCGATAGAAGGCGATGCCGTCCCGGCCATTGCGGCTCAGGGCGACACCCTCATTGTTGACGACCTCGGCCAGCGGAAGCACGCGCGCCACGTCGGCAAACGCCTTTTCCGATTGCCCGTAGTCGCCCGAGTAGAGCAGCGAAAGCCCTCGGTAAAACCCGGCCTCGAGGCTATCGGGGTCGTTGCGTCCCACCTTGGCGAAGGCGGCGGCAGCCTGCTCGTATTGCTGGCCGCTGTAGTCTTCCCGGCCGAGCGCCATCCAGGCTTGACTATAGTCGGGGCTGAGCTTGACGGCCTCGTTCAGGTGCCGGAGCCGCTCGGCCTGGTCGGGCTCGGAGATGCCCCGAATGTACTGCTCGAAGGCGTCGAGGCGCAGTCCGGCGCCGGCGGCGATAAAGGTCTCCTCGGCTACGTTGAAGCCGGGATCGAGTTGGCGGGTGAGCTTCCAGGCCAGCGAGTCGAAGATGGCGATCAGGTCGCGCATTTCGCCGTGTTGGGTGATCGGCTGTGTCATGCGCAAATGGGGCACGTCGACGACCTGGGCCGCGACGACGAAGCCGGAAACGTCGGTCCAATAGCTGCCCACGATGATGGAATCGGCATCGAGCGTTTGCGCCAGCTTGAGAGAACTGGCCCGCGACGGCTGAAAGCCCTGGGGAAGCCCGAGATGATCGAAGGCGTAGAGCCGGTCTTCGCGGCTCATCGGCGAAAACCCCGCCGATGAGAAGCGGCTGCTCAGCAGCTCCGGCGCCGCTTCGCGGATCCACTCTAGGTTCGGCTGGCCGGTGCGGTTGTCGAAGGGCAGCACAAGCAGAATGCGGCCGGTGTTGCGCGCCGAGGCTTCGGGAGCCGGCTCGGAAGTCGACTGCGCGGCGACCGGCAATGCCGCGGCCAGAAAGCACACCAGGCTCAGGAGCGGGAAGGTCGCGAGCCGCTGCGGGGAACGTGATCCTGGTGAAAAGAGGATGTGCACTACAGGAAAATTATAGGCGTTTGCGGCACAAGACGACGGGTTACGCCCGTGCTCCATACGGACTTGACGACCTAAGCGCGATTCGGCCTGGTTCGAATTGAATCAACGGCTGAATCCGATCAGCGCAATCCACTGGCCTTGATCATTCTTCTTCCACAAGACCGCGCCCCGGAGCGCCGCGGCGATGGCTTCGGGCGGAAGATCGTGGTGCAGCCCGAAGTATTGCTCGTCGAGAGCTTCGCTGGCGGGGCCTAGGCTGAGTCCGATCGTCGGAGGATCGTACTTGGTGGAAAAAACCAGCCCGGCGGAGTAGGCCTGCGGCTCGGCGGCAGCCCGGGCGATCTCGGGGGGTGTAAAGTCCTCGAGGCGGTAAATCTTGTATGCCTCGTCGACGTAGCCCAGCTCGGGCCGGCTGAGCTCGTCGGTCATGGGCCAGGCCGACAGCACGGTGGCGCCGCGAAAACGCGCATTCAATTGCTCGATGCCGGCCATATGCAGTCGAATGACGCGGGCGTAGGCGAGATTGTCTTCCGGCGCGAAGCGGTAAGGCGGATTGACGAACAACCCCACGACAAACGCGGCGGCGGAAAAGACCGTCAGCCCCTGCCAGGCGGGCACGCGGCGGTGAAATGTCGACACCGCCAGGAGCAGCACCAGCGGATACATGGGCAGCAGATAGCGGGTGAGCAGCGCCCCTCCGAGCACGCTGAATTCGAGGGCGTTGACCAGCAGCAGAAGAAGAATGCGCCTTTGCACGGGTTGGTTCACGCCGCTGCGCTCGTGACCGTCGGCATCGAGCCGCGGCTTCAGCAACAGGGCCGCAAGGGTCATGAGAACCGGCACGAAGAGATTCATGTGCGCGGCCAGGTGCAGCACCCGATGACCGAAAGCGGCCAGAATCCGGATCGGCTCGAGTGTCGTTTCGGCGTTGTAGCGCACGTATTGGGGGTTTCCGAAGACGAAGCCGGTCTTCGCGTAGTGATACGCATACCAGGCCGCCAGCGGCAAAATGCTGCCCGCAAGCCACGCCGCTTCGCGCCACAGCCGCCAGCGCGCCGGCGAAAGCACGCGAAACCCGGCTCCAAAACTCACCACGGCAAGCGTCAGCGGGACGGCGATGGCGGTTTCCTTGCACAAGGCAGCGGCGGCAAACCACCCCGCCGCGGCCACGGGGTTCCGGTTGCGCTCGGGCAGCGCATATACCAGCCCCCACAAAGTGCCTGCCGCCGCAAAGATGTCGCCGTGCGCCAGCGTGCTCTGCGCGAACCAGATGGGATAGATGGCGGTGAGAACGACGGTCCAAAAGGCAACGATGGGCGCGCCGTTGACGCGCATGGACAGGCGCCAGACAGCCAGAAGGCCGAGCGAGGCGACAATCAACACGGCTTCGCGCGTGACCTCGGGCAGGAATCCCGACATCTTCCACCAAAGGGCGAGATAGATGCTGGGCAGCGGCGGATGGGCATTGCTGAGCGTGGTGATGGGTATCAGCGAGCCGGTGCGAAAAAAGTCCCAGGCGGCTGGGATGTAATAACCGGCTTCGTCCCAATAGTAGGGCAGGCGCAACAAGGAAAAATGACTGGCATAGAGGGCCGCGAAGATGACGGGGAAGATCATCCACAGCGGCAGAGGCGCGTCGAGTCTCGGCTGCAGGAATCGTCGTCTGGCGCGCAATGGCTCGCTCCTTCGCCCTGAGACCTTCAATCGGTGTGTGTGCAGGGAATGGGGTGCACGGGCTCCTGCGCTGGAATGGCGGGTCCTATTCCCTATTCCCTAATCCCTATTCCCTAATTCACCGGCCCGTGGGGGAAGTTGTGGCTTTGCGGTTCGAGGTTCAGCGTCCCGAAGGCCTGCTCATACTGGGCGACATTCTGGCCCAGTACATTTAAGAGCGCCTTGGCCTGTTGCGGGCTGAGAAAGATACCCTGGTGATTGCGGATGGTGACCTGGTCGGGGCTCTCGCTCGAGGCCAGTCCGAAGGTGAGCTGGAAGTCCCACACGCTCACCCGCACCTGCACGCTGTTGGCGTAACTCTCGCGATAGTCGGCGGTTTGAACGACGTTCACTTGCGGCTGCTGCACGGTCGGGCTCATGATTCCACCAGCTTACTCCAATGCCGGCTCTGTAACCGGGCGCGACTTTTAGTCGTGCCGGTCTGAGGAATTTATCTTTGAAGTCCGGGCGGGC
>JASHTH010000164.1 GCA_030040655.1 Acidobacteriaceae bacterium
CACTCGACGTCGAGACCGGCGAGCAGTTCCGAATTCGCGCGCGAATCGTCGTGAATGCGACCGGCGTCTTCACTGATTCCGTCCGGCGCATGGCTGAGCCCGGCGCCGATCAACTCGTCGTCACCAGCCAGGGCATTCACCTGGTCTTCGATCGCTCGTTCCTGCGCGGTGACACGGCGTTGATGGTCCCGCGCACCAGCGATGGCCGCGTGCTCTTCGTCATTCCATGGCATGGACACACCGTGGCAGGCACGACAGACACGCCCGTGGACGCACCCAGCCTGGAGCCGCGCGCGCTTGAAGAAGAGATCGAGTTCGTTCTGGAGACGGCGAGCCGCTATCTGAGCCGGCCGCCGCGGCGCGAAGATGTGCTGGCGGTGTATGTGGGACTGCGGCCGCTGGTGAAAGGCGAGGGCAAGACCTCGACGCTCTCGCGCGATCACGTGATTCACGTGGATTCGTCGGGGCTGCTGACGATCACCGGCGGCAAGTGGACCACCTATCGCCATATGGCCGAGGATTGCGTAGACCATGCCATCACGCTGGGGCGGCTGCGCGACGAGCCGTGCGTGACCCGCAATCTGCACGTTCATGGGTACGTCGACGCGTTGGACGAGCCGCTCTACGAGGATGAAGCGCTTGCGGCATATGGCTCGGATTCCGCCGAGGTTCGCAAACTGGCAGAGGTGGAACCGGGCCTGGCCGCGCGATTGCATTCCGATCTGCCCTACATCGGCGCGGAGGTGGTATGGGCCGCGCGCGAGGAGATGGCGCGCACTGTCGAAGATGTGCTGGCGCGGCGCACCCGTGCGCTGTTTTTGAATGCCGGCGCGGCAACGGCGATGGCGGAGCCGACGGCGAGGTTGCTCGCCCGCGAATTGGGCCGCGACGGTGCGTGGATTGCTGCGCAGGTAAACCAATTTTGCGCGCTGGCCGAGCAGTATCGGGTGAGAGCGTAGTTGGGTCGTATCCCACCCTTGTTCGCGTCCGCGCTGCGAACGCGAACAAGGATGGGGCACACAAGTTCACGTGGACCGGCGCAGTAAAGTAAGGGTGAGCCGCGTTTTTGGCGGCGATGGAGGTAGAGGATGGCGACGCAGTGCACGCACGAAAAAGATCACGTGAAGAAGGTGAAGCCGCGCAGCAAGGGCTGCGAGGAATGCCTGAAGATCGGCGGCAGATGGGTGCACCTGCGCATGTGCCTGGAGTGCGGTCATGTGGGCTGCTGCGACTCGTCGCCGAACCGCCACGCGCGGGGGCATTTTCACGAGGCACAGCATCCGATCATTCAGTCGGCGGAGCGCGGCGAGGATTGGCGGTGGTGCTTCATCGACGAGGTCTATCTATAGCGAGTCAAGTTTGGGGATTCATGGAGATAGGTGCGGAATCGTAACACCCGAACCGCTGATCCTTCGACTTCGTCCGCCTCGGCGGACTCCGCTCAGGAAGACAGAA
Organism: Acidobacteriaceae bacterium; assembly: GCA_030040655.1. Lineage (GTDB taxonomy): Bacteria > Acidobacteriota > Terriglobia > Terriglobales > Acidobacteriaceae > Telmatobacter. Next base: position 1,456 of record JASHTH010000164.1, read on the forward strand.
GGACTGTAGGATGCCTACCTGAGAGGCAGAAGGTTAAATCGATTCCACTTCGATCTTTTTCGACTTCGCGTCAAGACCGAGGATTCTGAAACTGCGGATCTGGCCGGGGCTGAGGGGTTCGGACGCGGCCGAAGCGGCCGGTGCGCTGCCTTTCCAGCGCGCCTGGAGCATGGCGGAGAGAGAGCCGAGATCGGCCTTGGCCGCCGGCGTCTTCACCGGCGCGGCAGCTTTCGCGGATGCCGGGATGCGGCATCTGGCGCGAATGCCCTCGCCGAGCTCGACGACAATTTCGGCCGAATACACTGCGATCACGCGGCCGGAAACAACATCGCCCGGCTTGTGCTCGGCGATGTACTCGTCGATGCCGGTGGGGACAAGCTGCTTGATGCTCAGCCTGACCTGGCGCTTTTCCGGATCGATGGCAAGCACGAGCGCCTTGACCCGCTCACCGACATGGAGCACATCGCGCGGGTGGGCGATACGCTTTTCAGCACTGATCTCGCTCACGTGAACCAGTCCCTCGATGCCCTCGGAGATCTCAACAAAGGCGCCGAAGTTCATCAGCTTCGTCACCGGCCCCTCGACCTGCGCGCCAGCCGGATACTTGCGCGGAGCTTCGGCCCAGGGGTCGCCGAGCGCCTGCTTGAGGCCGAGCGACAAGCGGCGCTCTTCCGGGTTGATGGCGAGAATGACGGCGTCGACGGTTTCGCCGGCGCTGAGGATGTCCTTTGGATGGCGGACCTTTTTCGCCCAGGACATTTCGGAGACGTGAATCAGGCCCTCGATGCCCGGCTCGATTTCGACGAAAGCGCCAAAGTCAGCGAGCCGCGTGACTGCGCCTTGAACGCGCTGTCCAATGGCGTATCGCTCCAGCGCAGTCTGCCACGGCTCGGGCTGTAGCTGCTTGAGGCCGAGAGAAAGTTTTTGGGTCTCCGGATCGATCTTGAGGATCTTCACTTCGAGTTGCTGCCCGACAGAGAGAGCCTCATCAGGATGGGCGATGCGTCTGAAGGAAATGTCGCTGACGTGAAGCAGGCCGTCGACGCCGCCGAGATCGACGAAGGCTCCGTAGCTTACGAGGCTACGCACATGCCCGGTGACGACATCGCCTTCCTTCATCGCCGCCTTGCGTTCTTCAAGCAGCGCGCGGGCCTGTTCTTCGAGCACCACGCGGCGGTCGACGATCACGTTCTCGTCGGCGACGTCGAGTTTGGTGATGCGGCAGGTGATCGCGGCGCCGACGAGCGCTTCCATCTCCGCGGAGTTGTGCGCGCCGCTGCGGCTGGCGGGCATAAACGCGCGGACGCCAACATCGACGCTCAGGCCGCCTTTGACGGCACCCGTTACAGTTCCGGCCACGGCGAGTTTTTGCGCGAAGGCCTGCTCCAGGCCCGACCAGTCGCGGGGCTGCGCGACACGAAAGCGCGAGAGTTCGTAGTAGCCTTCTTCGTTGCGGCCGGTGATGGAAACGGGAAAGGTGTCGCCGGGCCTTACGGCTTCAGCGTTGTTTTCGAAAGCGGAGCGCAGAAGCACGCCCTCGACCTTGTAGCCGATATCGAGAAAGACCTGCTCCGGCGAAATCGAAACCACCACACCCTGCAGCCGTTGCGGTTCGCCTTTGCCGGCGTGCGCGTGGCTCTTCTCAAACTGCGAGAGCAGCTCGCCGAAGGACTCGGTGGGCTCGGCGGCTGGCCCGGTTTCAGCCCGGGAACCGGGCTGGGATTCCGGCGCGGTTTCGTTGCTCATGTCGGCCACGTGTCTATTCTCCCACGGCCGGGATCGCATCCCGATGGGCCAGGGCGCCGAAAGAACTTGACAGCGGAGGGACGATGGCAGCACTATATGTTGTTATGACATATATGGAAAAGCCCGTCTTCGACCGCGAGCTCAAGAAGGGCAGCGCCGAGTTGCTGATTCTTTCGCTCATAGAGCACAGGCCGCGGCACGGCTACGAGATCAGCAAGCTGATCGAGGAGCGGTCGGAAGGAGTGCTCAAGTTCAATGTCGCATCGTTTTACCCCTTGCTCTACCGGTTGGAAAAGCGCGGATTCATCGAAGGCAAATGGGTGGAAAAGGCGGGACAGCGGCGGCGCCGGTACTATCGCGTAACCGCGCAGGGCAAGAATGTGTTGAAGGAGCAGCGCAGCACCTGGCGCGAGTTTGTGAATGCGATCAATCGCATCACGGGGGCGGAACATGCCTGATTGGAAAGAAGAAGTGCGGCGCGCGATCGCTCATCTCGATCTTGAACTCAGCAGCGAAGAAAACATCGTGGACGAGCTCGCCGAACATCTGAGCGAGAGATTCGGTGAGCTTGTGCGCAGCGGCGCCGGCGGCGAAGAGGCATATCGCGCCACGATGGAAGAGCTGAGCGAAGAAAAGCTGCGCGCGGGGTTGCGGCGCTTGTTCAACGAATCGCTCGCGCCGATGGCGCTGGGCAGCGAGGGCCGCGGCGGATTCTGGCCGGGGGTGGCACGGGATTTTCATCTTGCGGCGCGCCAACTGCGCCTCAATCCCGGTTTTGCGACCGTGACGCTGCTGTCGCTGGCGCTGGGCGTCGGCGCCAACGCGGCCATTTTCGCGCTCATCGACGCGGTGGTGTTGCGTACGCTGCCGGTGCCCGAGCCGCAGCAGCTCGCCGACGTTCATCTCATCCACGACGGGCGTGTGGGCAGCAGCGTCGCGCGCCAACACGACTTTTCAAGCGCCATCTGGGAGCACCTGCAGGCGCAGCAGCAGGCGTTTTCGAGCATCGCGGCATGGAGCACCGAGCCCTTCAACCTGGGCCGCGGAGGCGAAGCACATTATGCCGACGGATTGTGGGTAAGCGGCAGCTTCTTCGACGTGCTCCAGGTGCGTCCGCTGCTGGGACGATTGATCGTGCCCAGCGACGATCATGCCGGCTGCGGCATTCAGGGCGCTGTCATCAGCTACGCGTTTTGGCAAAGCCGGTACGGCGGGCAGCCGAACGTCATAGGCTCAACGCTTTCTCTCGATCGAGCTCAGTTCCAGATTACCGGCGTGACACCCGCCACGTTTTCGGGTCTCGAAGTCGGGCGCAAATTCGACGTTGCACTGCCGCTATGCAGCGAGCCCGCGCTGCACACGGACGGAGCGTATTCGAAGAGCTCCACTACATGGTGGCTGGCGGCGATCGGTCGTTTGAAGCCGGGATGGAGTTTCCTTCGCGCGAACGCGCAGCTCGCATCGTTCGCTCCGGGAACCTTCGCTGCGACGCTGCCCGCGGAGTACGACGCGATGGAGAGAAAGAGCTACCTCAGCTTCAGCTTTCGCGCCGATCCCGCGGCCACGGGCGACTCGCCGCTGCGCAAGGAGTTTGAGCAGCCGCTCTGGCTTCTGCTGGCCATCTCCGGCCTGGTGCTGCTCATCGCATGCGCCAACATTGCCAACCTGATGCTGGCCCGGGCGAGCGCACGGCAGCACGAGATGGCTCTTCGGCTGGCGCTGGGCGCGCGGCGCGGGCGGATCGTTCGCCAGCTTCTCGTTGAAAGCCTGCTCCTCGCCGCCATCGGCACGGCGGCAGGAGCAGCGTTGGCGCAATGGCTGGGAAGAGCGCTGATTGCCGCAGTGGGATCGAGCCAGGACCAGGTGTATCTCTCGCTGGCGCCGGACTGGCGCATGCTGGCCTTCACCGCCGGACTCGCGCTGCTGACCTGTGTGATCTTCGGCGTCGCGCCGGCCATTCAGTCGGCAAAAACCGATCCCGGCGCGATCACAAAGACATCCGGCCGCGGAATGACTGCCGCGAAGCAAGGTCAGTTGCTGCGGCGCGGCTTTGTTGTCTCGCAGATTGCGCTGTCGCTGTTGCTGGTCGTAGGCTCGTTGCTGTTTGTGCGCACCTTTCAGAACCTGATGGAGATGAATGCCGGATTCGAACAGGACGGCGTGCTCGTGGCCGATTTCGATTTTTCGGCGCTCAACCTGCCCCAGGCGCAGCGCATCGAATACCAACGGAACTTGCTCGAACAAGTGAGAGCGACTCCGGGAGTGGAAGCAGCCGCGGCCGCGTCGATTGTGCCGCTGAGCGGCAACGGTTGGAATGAGTTCCTCGACTTTCCCGGCACTTCGACGCAAAGGGTGTTGTCCATGTTCAATCGCGTGAGCGAGGGTTATTTTCGGACGCTCCGCACACCCATGATCGCCGGGCGCGATTTCAGCGCCAACGATACCGCAAATGCGCCGCTGGTAGCGATCGTGAACCGCAGATTTGCGCAGAAATTTTTTGCCGGCGCGAATGCGGTGGGCGCTACCTTTGGCATCCGCCAGGATGCAGGCCAGCCGGACAAGCTGTACCGCATCGTCGGCATGGTGGAAGACACGAAATACGGGAACCTGCGCGAAGACGACCGGCCGATCGCCTATCTGCCCGCAAGCCAGGACCCGTCGCCCGATCCCGATTCGACCATGGTGGTGCGCTCGAGCCAGAACCTGGGCTCGCTGATCGCGGCGCTCAAAAACGTGGCGGCTCGCAACAGCCAAGAGATCGTGCTGGGCTTCAGCGTGCTGCGCACGACGATTCGCGAAGGACTTGG
>JASHTH010000021.1 GCA_030040655.1 Acidobacteriaceae bacterium
CCGGCCGGGCTTTAACGTGGTGGAGCACCATACCTACATGCTTTGCGGCGATGGCGATTTGATGGAGGGCCTATCGCACGAGGCCGCGTCACTGGCCGGAACATTGAAGCTGGGCAAGCTGATCGCGCTTTACGATGACAACCTGGTCTCTCTCGATGGGCCCACAGAATGGAGCTTTACCGAAGATCGGTACCAGCGGTTCGAGGCCTACAACTGGCACGTGCAGCGCGTGGCCGACGGCAATGATCTCGATGCAATTGAGGCGGCGATTGAATCCGCGAAGGCGGTCACGGATAAGCCGTCTTTGATCGCGGTGCGCACGGTGATCGGGTACGGAAGCCCGAGGGCGGGCACGAATAAGGTGCACGGCGAGGCGATGGGCCCGGCGGACGCAGCGGCGACGAAGAAGTTTTTCGGATTTCCCGAAGACCAGAGCTTCGTGGTGCCGAACGATGCGCTGGCCAACTGGCGTAAGGCCGTGGAGCGCGGAGCAGCCCAGGAAGCGGAGTGGAATAAGCTGTTCGCCGGCTACAAAGCAGCGTTTCCCGCGCTGGCGGCGGAGTTTGAGCGGACGCAGGCGGGCAAGCTGAAGGCGGGATGGGAGAAAGCAATCCCGAGCTTCGGAACCGAGAAACCGGTGGCGACTCGCAACGCCGGCCAGCAGGTGATGAGCGCGATTTTCAACGAAGTGCCGGAGCTATTCGGCGGCGCGGCGGACCTGACGGCGTCGACCAAGACGATCTTCAAGTCGAGTCCGCATTTTGCCGACGATGCAGGCGGGCGCAATGTGTTTTTCGGCGTGCGCGAGCTGGGCATGTGCGCGGCGGTGAACGGCATGGCGGTACACGGGGGGCTGCGGCCGTTCGGGTCGACGTTCTTCGTGTTTTCTGACTACGCGAAACCGGCGCTGAGGATTGCGGCGATCATGAAGTCGAATTCGCTGTTTGTGTTCACCCACGATTCGATCGGCCTGGGCGAGGACGGGCCGACGCACGAGCCGGTGGAACACCTGACGGCGCTGCGCGCAGTGCCGCACATGACGGATTTTCGCCCCGCGGACGCGAATGAAACCGCGGCGGCGTGGCGGCTGGCGCTGGAGCGTGGCGGGCCGACGTTCTTTGCGCTGACACGGCAGGAATTGCCCGTGATCGACGCATCGAATCGCGACATTTACGGCGGCGTACGCAAGGGTGCGTATGTGCTGGAAGACGCGGCAGATCCAAAGTTGATTCTGATTGCGACGGGCTCAGAGGTTGCAGTGGCTCTGAGTGCTGCCAAACTGCTGGCCGCGGACGGCATCAAAGCGCGCGTCGTCAGCATGCCCAGCTGGCGGGTCTTCGACGAACAGTCCGCCGAATACAAGGCGAGCGTGTTGCCGGCGAGCGTTCCCAAGCTGGCTGTAGAAGCGGGCGCGTCGGTGGGCTGGTGGAAATACGTGGGCTCGAACGGCGATGTGGTGGGAGTAGATCGTTTTGGGGCTTCGGCGCCGGGGAAGATCGTGATGGCGGAGCTTGGCTTCACGGCGGAGAATGTCGCTGCGAGGGCGAAGAACATCATCAAGCGGTGAACAGAAAACCTGAGTCAGAGGTCAGCAACTTCGGGGGAAGCTTTCGAGGCCGGGCGAGAGTTTGATGAGCCGGGAATCGGTTCAGTGAGGGTCTATTGCCTATGACTCGAGGGGGACTGGCATGGCCGTCATCACGGAGATCGCGCCGAACATCTATCGCATCTCGATCTTTGCTCAACCGCACAATTTGCAGTTCAACCATTTTCTGGTGAAAGACGACGAGCCCTTGCTGTACCACACCGGGCTGCGAGGGATGTACGCAGAGATCCGCGAAGCCGTCTCAAGGCTCATCAACGTTACCGAGTTGCGCCACATCGGCTTCAGCCATTTCGAGTCAGACGAGTGCGGCTCGCTCAATGAGTGGCTGGCTGCTGCGCCCAATTCCGATGTGATCTGCAGCCAGGTCGGAGCCCTGGTGACCGTGAACGACTTCATTGGACGTGAGTCACGCGCTGTCCCTGATGGCGGGGCTCTTGCGACCGGGAAGTACCGCTTTCGCTATTGCCAGACTCCCCATCTGCCTCACGGCTGGGATGCTGGTGTACTGTTCGAAGAAACACAGAAAACGCTGCTCTGTTCGGACCTGTTCCACCAGGCCGGCGACGTCGAACCGCTCACCTCTTCCGACGTCGTGGGCCGCTCGCATCAGGCGCTCAAGGAATATCAGGCGGGCATTCTCGCGGAGTACATGCCCTACACACCGCTCACTGTGCGGAACCTGAAAAAGCTCGCAGACCTAAAACCCAAAACGCTCGCCATCATGCATGGCTCCAGCTTTACAGGTGACTGCGCCCGAGCGCTCGATGACCTCAATGTGGCATTGCGCGACGTCTTCGGTCCGCAAGAATAGAGGCGGAATTCTCCGATAACGACACTCGCCGTTCCTGCGCCGATCGATCAGTCCACCATCCTGACGTTCGATACCAAAGCGTCGATCGATACCATCGTCCAATAGACTCGTCTTCACTGTTCTGGCGTAATCAGCCTTGGAATCGTCGATCGACGCGAAACGTGGAGAAGTATGCAGCAGCGGCGCAGTCTTCCCCTAACTCGCTCTCAGGTGTTTATCCTGGCTCTGCCTTGCATCCACGCGATCCGCTCCGTCGCGCAGGGCGCGCTAACTACGCCCTCAATCAATGCGCCAGCCTCCACCCCGGCAAATGAAATCTATCACCTTTCATTGTTCGTACTGCTAGTCACCGGCACTATCTTCGCTGTCGTTGGGGGGTTGCTTGCTTTCGTCATCGTCAAGTTCCATGCGCGCAAGAACGACGCGGAGCACGAGCCGGCGCAGATTTACGGCAGCACGCAGGTTGAATTGGCCTGGACCGTGATTCCGGTGCTCATCGTCGTAGTTCTGTTCCTCACCACGGCGCGCGTCATCTTCGCCATTCAGGACGCACCCGAGCCTAAGTCCGCACTCGATGTTACGGTGGTCGGCCACCAGTTCTGGTGGGAGTTTCGTTATCCTAAGCTGGGCATCGTGACTGCGAACGAGTTGCATGTTCCGGTCAGTACAGAGGCCAAGCCGGAGCCTACCTACCTCACGTTACTGTCGGCCGATGTGGACCACAGCTTCTGGGTGCCGCAGCTAGGCGGCAAGACCGATCTCATCCCCAACCACCCCAACCAGATGTGGATCGATCCGCAGACGGCGGGTCTCTATTTGGGTCAATGCGCGCAATTCTGCGGTATCGAGCACGCGAAGATGCTGCTGCGCGTCTACGTCGATACGCCGGATCAGTTTGCCGCATGGGTCAAGAACCAGCAACAACAGGGAATCGAAGATCGATCGGTTATAGCAGGCCGCCACGTCTTCGAGCGCCAGGCCTGCATGAACTGCCACAGCATTGCCGGCACTGCGGCCAAGGGCGTCTTCGGCCCCGATCTGACGCACCTGATGAGCCGGGCAACGATTGCAGCGGGCGCAGCGGCGAACACGCCTGGCAATCTGCGCGCGTGGATTCAGGATCCAAACACACTCAAGCGCGGGGCGCTGATGCCTGCCATGCAACTCAGCGATGAGGAAACGGACGAGGTGGTGGCCTATTTGACTACCTTGCATTGAGGAACGAACCGTGGCCGATCAGACCTATCCCCTTCCCGGCACTCTCGACACAGCACCGTCACGCGGCGCAGCGCTGCTTGAGTGGCTGCACAGCTGGGTGGTCACTGTCGATCACAAAAAGCTTGGCATCCTGTACATCGTGTATGCCCTTTTCTTCCTGCTCGTCGCCGGGGCCGAGGCGATGGCCATGCGCATTCAGCTCGCCGCCCCGAACAATCACTTCCTCTCGCCGGAACTGTTCAACGAGTTCTTTACCATGCACGGCACTACCATGGTGTTCCTGGTGGGAATGACGATCATATTCGGCATCGGCAACTATCTGGTTCCGCTCATGATCGGCGCGCGCGACATGGCGTTCCCGCGGCTCAACGCGTTCAGCTTCTGGATGTCGGCCTTCGGCGGGT
>JASHTH010000165.1 GCA_030040655.1 Acidobacteriaceae bacterium
GATCGAAAGCCCAAGAATGGCGTGGGCAATGGCCAACGGATACAGGGTTCGAAAGCGAAGGAAGAAAAGGCATGCGGCCAGCCCGCAGACCAGGGTAATCACGGTGAGAATCGGGCTTGGCAAATGCGCCACCGCAAAAAGCACCGCCGTGGCGACTGCGGCCCAGGTGGCATTGCCGATCAAATGCAGGAGCCGCGAAAGAAAGAAGCACTGCAGGACCAGCTCCTGGACCAGAGCCCAGAGCACGTAAAGGCACGAGCGGCGCAGAAACGACCCCGCTGGCCCGGGCACGTGCAGCGTGTGCAACAGCGCGGCCAGCATGACGGCCAGTCCCGCGACCGCGAGAGTTGCGGCCACGGTCCAGAGCGAGCAGGAGAGACTGCCTCGGCAAAGGCCCATCGCTTTGGGGCCGTCGAAAGATTTGAAGATGCTCGTCGCCACCAGGGCGGCGGCCCCTGCCCAGAGGAAGTACTGCCACGGCGGCGGCGTCCAGAAGACCAGCAGAACCATCGCGTAGACGGCCGAAATCTCGAACCAGTCGCGCCTCCGGCTTCGTATGGTTCTGAGGTTCTCTTCTATCAATATTGAAGCAACACTTTCCATAATAGAGATCTAACCAGCGTGCCACTTTAGGACTATTGCGTACCCACCTTTGCTATACTTCGAAGCCACCGAAGCCAAATGGCTCTTTCCTCAAGAAAGAGCCACCTTGAACCACGCCCGAAACCGGGCTCAGAAACCGTGCAACCGCTCTGAGAACCGGGTCACGCTCCACACAATAACGATTAGATGCCAACCGGATATCTAGGGTTACTCACCGCGGCTTTGCACGGTAGACGCGGCAAGCGTGTTGCAAGCTTGCCAGCCGCGAAGAACGATGCACAAGAGCCCAGGTAAGAGCGGTTATCTCTAAGGTAACTTGTGGAAGTGCCGAGCGTAAGTCAGGTAGCCCAGCCCCACGCGCATGTTATGGTCCACGTGCCCAGGAACGGTGACGGCGATGGTGATGCCGAAGACGGCATGGGCCAGGGCAAGGGGATACAAGTTGCGATAGCGCAGGAAGATGTGGCATGCCGCCAGGCCCCACAAGAACGTAATGGGCACGAGCACCGGGTTGGGCACGTGCGCCAGCGTGAACAGCGAAGCCGTAAGAAACGCTGCCTGGCGCGGCGTCGCAACGATCCGCAAAAAGCGCAGCAGGAAGAAATCCAGTAGCAAAAACTGCTGCACGAATGACCAGATTGTGTAAGCAAAATACGCTTCCACAAACGGCAGAGCTCCGCCCGGCGCGTGTAGCGTGTGCATTCGCGCGGCGATGGCGATAGCCGCCGCGGCCATCAGCAAAGCCACGGCCGCTACCCACATCGCACGCAAGAAGTTCGCCCCGCGCAAGCCCATCGCCTTCGCGCCATCGAACGAGATTGCCGTCAGGAACGCAACTCCAGCGGCCGCAACCCACCATAGCCAGCGCTGGTAAGGGCGCGGCGCCCAGATGACGATCAGTATCAGCGCATACGCCGCGGCTGCTTCGACCGCGGCGCGTCGTTTCCGGCGCGCCGCCTGGAACAGTTCCCCTCCGGCATCCGTCATTCGATCGCTTGTCATGCCTTCGCTTCTACTCCAGAATGACAGCCGGTTCGGCTTCATGGCCGCGCACGGTGAGGGTGACCGCCGCACCCAGGATCAGCGCACCGCCGATCCAGGCGAACGGCCCGAGACGCTCGCCGAGCAGCTCCACGCCGAGGATCGATCCCAGCGCCGGCTCGATGTTCAAAAAGACGCCGGCGCGCGAGGCCGGCACGTGATGGATGCCCCAATTCCACAGAAAAGTCGTGAGGGCGGTGCAGAACAGGCCGCTCATGGCCAGCGCCGTCCAAGCCAGGGCGCTGACGTGCGTAAACGGCGGAGGGTCCGCCGGGCGATGCGTCCACGGCGAAAGTATCCACGGTCCGAGTACGCAAACCGCCAGCATCACGGAGCCGGAAAGGATGGTATATGCGGTCACCACCGGCGGGCTATGCGTTTCCATCAGCTTCTTGCTCAGCAGAATCCATGCCAGCGCCGTGAAAAGCGAGGCCACAACCAGCAGATCGCCGCCGAACGACGGCTCGTCGCGCGCCGCCGGCGTTCTGCCGCCGCCCATCACGATCAACGCCGCTCCCGCCGCGGATGCAAATAGCGCCAGCCAGCCCACGGCGTCCAGCCGCTCGCCGGCAAAAAGCCCCGCCGCCGCGGCCAGCAGCACCGGCATCGCGCCCACCATCAGCGAAGCGTGGCTCACCGTGGTCAGCGCCAGGCCATGAAACTGGAGCAGGAACTGCACCGGAACTCCGAGGGCGGCGGAGATCAGCAGGGTGACGGTTTCGCCACGCGTCAGCCGCACGCGATGCCGCCCGAAAAGCAGCACCGGCGCCATTCCCAGGCAAGCAAAAGCAAACCGGTAAAGCACCATGTGCTCTACGCTCATCTCGTCCAGCGCCAGCCTGCCCCAATAGAACCCCGTGCCCCACAGGCACCCGGCCAGCGCGCAGGCGCCGTAGCCCAGCCACTGCAAGCGGGGGCTCGTTTGCGGGGAATCGGCCATTCTTCTTTACTGTCGCACACACGTCGGGGAAGACATCGGCGCGCCGATTGAGGAAAGCTGGATCGTCGGCCGGTTTGCGGCCGGGACGCAGGATGGATGGAGGACGGCTCAGGAAAATGGATCGGGTTGAGACCTTCAAAGAGAGAGAGAGCGGAATGGCGCTCGCCCGGACAGAAGCTGAGGTTCGCCTTAGGACATCACAAAGCAGGACATCTTCGCATCCCAGGTCATTTCTTCTCTCTTCGTGGTTTTTGTTGCGACGCTCGTCGACGGATCCTTGAGGAAGAGAAAATCGTAGGTCGAATTGGCATGAACCGGCACGGGCTCCTCGGCGACGGCGTCTGCCGCGGGAGATTTCGAAGACGAAGGCATCTCCGTCTTCCGATCGGCGGTCTTGACGGACTTGTCCGGCGCGCCGCTTGTTGCCTTTTCCGGCTTGACGGGCGCCTCGGCCAGCCACCACTCCGTTTCCGTCGAGGAAAACACCGGCTTATTGGAATCCGCGATCTGCTTGAGTCTCCGCGCCCGCAACATAGAAATCTCCTTTTTGATATTTCCATCTTCGAGCAGCCCACGCGCTATTCCAATCACGCGATGGTTGTAAAGGTCGCGACTGCGGTGTATCTGGACGTAACTCGGGAATCCATACGGTTAACACTTCCATCGCTCCATGTAACGCGCTGAGGAGATGAAGAATAACCTTGGGCTTGCACTTCGGTAACCTGGTCGAAAAACGACCGGAAAAAACGTGGCTCGATCGAATCGATGATCTATTCGCCTGTCGGCTTTCGGAGATCGGAAGGAGGCGAGCTCGCAGCCGCATGGCCAAGCAGCCGAATTCTCGCCCAATGATCCGGCTGAAAACATTCCGGCAAGTCGATCGCAGCGGCTCCCCGTTCTCCCCTGATTGATGGGACGCAAAAACCCCAGCGTCTCTGCTGCCAAACGGCCGGCTAATCGGCGAAAATACTTGTCGATGACGAAGCGCTTGTTCACAGCGACGCCGGCCATGGGCGCAGCGCTCTTGCTGCCGGCCTTGGCGTGGACCTTTCGCGCTTCGCCGGCTTTCGGGGCAGAAGCGCGGGGCGATCCGCCGCATGACCAGCGCATCGTCCCGGAAAAATCCCATCCCGATCGGCTGCCCGACCGGCCGAGCATTCCCCCGTCGTTCTCGATTCCGATCGAACCGTTGGGATTTGCGTATTCCGACCCGGCCACCGATCGCAGCGACGCGGTGCTGGCGCTCTCCCTCGACAGCGGAAAAATCGTGTGGTCTCACCAGTTCCTG
>JASHTH010000166.1 GCA_030040655.1 Acidobacteriaceae bacterium
TCGGGATTAATTGGCTCACCCACGGTTCCAAGGAGTCGAAGCGATCTCAGATCGTGTTTGTCGACATGTTGATCGCCCCACTTGATGAAGGCGCGAATCGCCGTGGGCGCGGTGTAAAAGACGGTGACGCGATGATCGTCCACGATCTTCCAGAAGCGCGAAAAATCGGGCCAGTTGGGCGCGCCTTCGTACATCAACACGGTGGCGCCGTTCTGCATGGGGCCATAGACCACGTAGGAGTGGCCGGTCACCCAGCCGATATCGGCCGTGCACCAGTAGATATCGTCGTCGCGCAGGTCGAAGACGTACTTCGTCGTAAGATAGGTCTGCACCGCGTAGCCGCCGGTGGTGTGGACCAGTCCCTTGGGCTTGCCCGTGGTTCCGGAGGTGTAGAGGATGTAGAGCGGATGCTCGGAGTCGAGCGGCTCGGCGGGGCAATCGGCCGTGGTGCAGGCGACCAGGTCGTGCCACCAGTAGTCGCGGCCGCTCACCATGTTCACCGCACAGCCGCTGCGGCGATAGACAACCACGTGCTTGATCGTGGGGCAAGCGGTGAGCGCCTCGTCGACCGTCTGCTTGAGCTTGACTTCATTGCCGCGGCGATAACTCGAGTCCTGGGTAATGATCGCCACGCAGCCGGCGTCCTTGACGCGATCGGCGATCGCGTTGGCGGCAAATCCGCCGAAGATGACCGAGTGAATGGCGCCGAGGCGCGCGCAGGCCAGCAGCGCCACGGCCAGCTCCGGCGTCATGCCCATGTAAATGGCCACGCGGTCGCCCTTTTGAATGCCGAGCGTCTTGAGCGCATTGGCGAAGCGGCAAACCTGGGCGTGCAGCTCGGCATAGGTCAGGCGGCGAACCTCGCCCGGTTCGCCCTCCCAAATGATCGCGGTCTTGTCGCGGCGCGGTCCGTCGAGATGGCGATCGAGGCAGTTGTAGCTCAGGTTCATCTCTCCGCCAACGAACCATTTCGCCGAAGGCAGATCCCACTCGAGCACCTTGTTCCACGGCTTGAACCAATGCAGATCTTTCGCCACCACGGCCCAGAAGCTCTCCGGATCTTCGATCGACTGCTTATAGAGCGCTTCATACTCGGCGAGACTCGCGATGTGCGCACTTTGACTGAACTCCGCGGGCGGAGGAAAAATGCGGTCTTCGCGAAGCGTTGAGTCGATGTCCTGATTGGCGATTGTAGAAGCGGGCAAGGTAGCCATGAAAGCACCCTTCTAGGGAAGAAACAGCGTACAGCGCGCCGCGAAGAAAAGACTGCCCATCGCACCCACTTTATCGGGACAGGCGCGTCGCCCGCAAGTGACTCGCAGTCACGCTGTGGTTGCACTGCGCTTCGCCGATTTGATCGCGATCACGCCCAACAGCGCGATGACCGCGATCAGCGTCGCCCAAAGGAGAATGGGATGCTTCTCGGTGAATGGCCGTTGGTCGGGACGCGGACGATACGCGGGGTTCTGCGCCTCTGCGCCCATCGCGGCCTGGGCCGCATTGCTCTGGAATGCGAAGAGCCGGGCGTAATCGTAACGCGGTGCGGCGAGCGCCGCATCGCCGTAATAGAGCATGAAGCCGGCGGCGCTCGATGCATCAAAGCAGAGATCGCGCTCGATCATCTCCAGCCGAACCGATTGCATTTGCAACGGCCGGTCGTCGCCGTTGTCGATGGCGATTTTCCATTGAGCCGGTTCAAGCTCCAAGCCTGGCGCGTCGATCGAAAGCCGCTCTTCCTCGATGCGATGGCCGTCCTGCACGCTGTGCACGCGCAGCAGGTTTCCGAAAGATGACGGCCCGGGCGGAGGCGGCTCAGCATCCGAGGTCCGGCGCTGCACGATTGGCGAAACCGTGATCGATACGTCGCGGCTGAAATTTACCGGCTCGACGCCGGGCACAAAGACCACGCGATCGACGGGAACACGCGCGGGCACGGTGAATTCGAAGTCGGAATACCGGCCCTGCTGCACCACGCGCGTCGACTCCGCCACAGTTACGTACTTCGCGCTGCCGGCGGGCAGCCGCTCCAGCGAAATTCCGGTCAGACTCTCCGGCTCGAGCGGCCCGACAACGCGGAAATGAAGATAGCGAAAATCGGAGTTGGGCAAGTGGAGAACCGTGCTGCGACCCAGTTTCTGGCGGGTGAGATCGAAGATCGTGTAGCGTCCGAGTTTCGTTTCCCTCTTTTCCGATTCGTCCTGACTGCCGGAGACCGCAACCGTAGCGATGAAGTTCTGCGCCGTGACGGCAAGCTCCAAGTCGGAGTAGCTTCCCTCGGGCATGGCGGCGTCGAAGACAACCTGGCCGCCGCGCTTGCCGAGATTCAACAGCAATACGGGCTTCGCTGGAGTCACAATCGGCGCAGCCTGGTGAATCGCGTAGGGCGTCTCTTCTTCGTTGCGATAAAGGCGCAGATCGGACAGGTCCATTTCAGCGTTGGTGAAGATTTGCGGATCGAGTGCGACGCACGTCTGGCCCGCGGCCGGTGGGTTGTTGACAATGGGCCGCTGATAACGGAAATAGCCGAATTGGGGAACGGCCGCTGACGCCGCGATGAGAGCAAAAACGGCGCGCAGCTTCACGAGGCCCGCCGGCCGGGATCGCTCGGCACATTGGAGCCGCGTAGGTTGAGCCAGTCGCGCTGATAAATAAAGCTGACAGCGAGCAGCAGCGCTCCGAGGCCGAGGAAGCTGAGGATGCGATAGCCCTGGCCCAACCAGCTCGAGTCCAAGAGAAAAACCTTGGCGATCGAGAAGGCGAGAAGCACGAGCGCCTGCCAGCGCAGGAAGGCCGAGCGGCGCCAGAATCCGACGGCCAGCAGAACCGCTCCAAAGGCCATGAAGAACGCCGAATATGTGAACTGCGCGTACATGCGGTGCAGGTTCCACAGCCTCCAGTTGTAGCTCCAATGCCGATACCACCAGAAGCTGTGAATCTCCCAGCAGACGGCGATCAGAATGAGGAGATTCACGATCAGCAGCGCAGTTGCGGCCAGCCCGGGCCACATCGTCGAAGAGCCGGAGTCGCCCTCCGTCTCCGATTCCCGAAGTGCCAGCCAGGCCGCGAACGCAAAAACCGCGATCGCCGCGCAGTAGGCGGCAAATCGCTGATTGAAGAACGGCGTCGTCGACGCCGGCGGATTCACCACGATGAGCGCAACGAGCCCGAGCGCGAGACACACAAGCGCCAGTACGCGCAGCAGCGCCGACCGAATGCGGCTGGCAATCCAGAGCAGCGCAGCGCCTTCGGCCAGCCAGCCGATGGTCAGCCAGCGGCCGTGTGCTTTCAATGGAATCGCGACGGTGAGGAAGACGACGGCCGAGGTCAGGTGCAGATGCGCGACCGGCCCGGAGTTGGCGTGGAGAATTCCATGCGCCGGCAAGCGGAGCAAAAGCAGATAAAACGCCGCGAAACCGACCGCAAGCCACGCGCCGCTCCAGTCGGATGCGGAGGGATTGAGCAGTCCGTAGAACGCCAGGAATCCGAGCGCGGCATTTGCCGTGGGCATGAGTAACAGCGCCAGCACATCCCAGGCCCGGAAACTCGAGCCATCGTCCAAAACCACTCGCACGAGGCGCGGAGCGAAGGCGAAGAGCAGAAAGAAGCAGGCGATGAAGAACGCCGTGCGGCCGGATTGCTCCTGGGTGTAGTACTCGGACCACCATCCGCCGATGAAGAAGACCGTGCCCAGGAATGCGGCGAAGAGCAGTCGCGACCACGGCCGCAGCGCGACGAGAATGAGAACGGCGATATCGAGCATGAGCAGGTAGCTGAAGAGCGCGATCTCGTGATTCTCGCCGGTGGAGACCAGCAGCGGCGTGCTCAGGCCGCCGGCGATGGCGTACAAGGCCAGCAATTCGGCGTCCTGAATCCACGACATGAACCCGTTGAAGGCGGTGACGAGAATCATCGCCGCGAAGGCCGCGGAACCTGGTATCAGATGGAAGTAGGAGAAAGCCGCCCATAGCGACAAGTACAGCACGCCGCTGCCGACGGCTTTGAGCGAATAGGAAAACGCGGCGTAACCGCGGCTGCGGAAGCGTTCCGACCATGCGATAAGCGCCGCGCCGGCAATGAGGCCGATAAGCACGCGTCCCAGCGGCCCGATCCAGTGGTTGTCGAAGGCGAACTTCAGGAACCAGGCGACGCCGATCAGCACCGCGAGGATGCCGATGCGATTGAACCACTGCGAGCCGATGCGGCTTTCCAACGAACGGCCGTCAGTGGGTGGCTCAGCCGCCGCGTAGCTGAAGACCGGCTGCAGGCTTGGCGGTGTGGGCGCTGCGGGCGATTCGGGTGGGGAGGACCGCGGCGCCGTTGACATTGCGGCAGGCTGCGGCGCCGATGGCGCCGGAGCGGGCCGTTGGACTGCCGCGATTCCTTCTTCTTGCGGCGATGCAGGCACGGCTTCGCCCGGCAGTTGAATGCCGTGGCGCTCAAGCGCCTGCTCAAGCCGCCACACCCGCGCGGTCAACGCGGCGAGTTGCGCATCAAAACGGCCGGACGGGTCAGGATCCATTGCCGTCCACTGTATCGCAGCGGGAGAGGCGTTTCCAGGAGTGGCCCGGAATTACTTCGCGTACCGCTTCTGGTGCCAGATCCAGGCGGTGCGCACAATGTCGTCGAGGCTCGTGTAGCGGGGCTTCCAACCGAGTTCGCGCTTGGCTTTCTTGGAACTGGCCACGAGGATGGCGGAATCGCCGGGCCGGCGGGGGTAAACCTCGATGGGGATGGGATGACCGGTCACCCGCCGCGCGGAATCGATGACCTGGCGTACGCTAAACCCTTCATTGTTGCCAAGATTGTAGAGTGAGTTACCATCGTAACTTTCCGTTCTGCCTGAAATCGCGGTTTGCTTCTTGAGGGCCTCAAGGGCCAACAGGTGCGCGTCAGCGAGGTCGGAGACATGGATGTAATCGCGGATGCAGGTTCCGTCCGGGGTCGGATAGTCGTCCCCATAGATGCGCGCCGCAGGGCTGCGGCCGAGGGCGACGTCGAGAATCCGGGGAATGAGATGCGACTCCGGCTCGTGGGCTTCGCCGCGCGGGATGGAGCCGTCGGCTTCTTCGGCCGCTCCGGCCACATTGAAGTAGCGAAGCGAGGCGTAGCGCAGGCCGTGAATTCGGTTCAACCAGGCCAGCATGCGTTCCACGAGCAATTTCGACTCGCCATAGGCATTGGTGGGTTGGAGTTTCGCATCTTCTTCGATTGGAGTGACTTCCGGCTCGCCGTACACAGCCGCAGTGGAGGAGAAAACCAGCAGTCGAGGGCCCTGGGCGAGCATCGCCTCCAAAAGCGCGAGGGTCGAGGCGGTGTTGTTGCGAAAGAAGCTCTCGGGGTGTTTCATCGACTCGCCGGCCTCAATCAGGGCGGCGAAGTGCAGGACGGCTTGAAATGGGTTGCCGGCTTCGCGGGCGGTTTTGAAGAGATATTCGAGGCCGGCCCGATCCTCCACCTCCCCGCGAATCAACTCCGCTCCAAAGGGGAGCAGATCGAGCCGGCCGTGGCTGAGGTTGTCGTAGACGACTGGCTGGTGTCCCCGAGCGGCCAAAAGTGCCGAAACGGTACTTCCGATGTACCCGGCCCCACCGGTTACCAGAACCCGCACAATTTTTCCAGCCCCTTTCCGAGCAGAAATACGTTACTTTTAGTCTATTACATAGGCCAAAGGTGGGATGGCTCAAAACCGGCCATAAACGTACTGTCGAAGGGCAGCCATGCGATGGCCGGAATCCACCTGCAGACCGTCGCACAGGCGGCTCGCCGAGGAAGGCGTGGCCGGCGTATTCTCAAGGCTGGGACAAAGGAAACTCAGAGCCTAGGAAGCCGGAATCGCCGGAGTGAGACTTGCCGCTACTGTTTGCAGGGTTTTCGATTGGTCGCCTTGGACAGAGAGAAGAATCTCCGGGTTCGGGGTACGAACGTGATGTTCGAGGCCGGTACAGTCGATATTCCGACTCAAGTGCTGCAGTGTAAGCCGGACGGTTGCGGAGAGGACAATGGCGCCGCAATTGCCCGAGTTGCGGCAGGTGCGTTTTCTTCCTTGGGCCCTTACGGTATTCATTGAGCGGATTGTACTTGGACCTGGGATCCGGAAGGGAAGTTCAGTGCCGGACCCCCAGCGAGACGCTCCACGCCGGAGACGCAAAACATGCCGGGCAAACCGGCGCCGGCGGCGACGGAGGCGGGGTCTCAGAGATGGAGAATGCGCATCCAACAACAACGGATGCACCCTCGAGGCCTACGGGGTTTTCAGAATCACCGGGCAAGAGTTCCGGGACAAACGATGGGCCATGCAGCGCTTCCTCTGTTTTTCTAAATTGACGTTCGAAGCAAGTTGCCAATCTGGGCCGTTCGACGCGGCCGTATGCGAGGGATAAGAACATGGCGTTGAGGAATTATCCGGGAAGGACCAACTTTGGCTTGCTGCCCGAGCCGGAAGGACGCACCGCCTCATTTGTCACCAGCGCGATCATTAACGGCTTTATTCTGCTTGCTGTTCTGCTCATCGGCCTGCTGGTCAAACCCTCGATCATTCAGCACAAGTTCGAAGCGACAGAGTTGATTCTTCCCACCACGCCTCCGCCGCCACCCAAAGTCAAGATTCCTCCGCCTCCACCCGTGAAAGAACTGCCTCGGCCTCCTGAAGTCAAGTTGGAGACTCCGAAGATCGTGATGCCGAAGCCCAAGCCCGAGCCCAAACCGGTGGAGATGGAAGCCAAGGTCGCGCTGCCCAAGGTGAAGGAGGCCAAGCAGCAGGTGATTCTCGCGCCGCAGCCCAAGGCGGTGCTGGCCGCGGCCATGCCAGCGCAGGATGCGACCGTCAAGGCGTCTACGAAGCCTGTGCACCTGGGCGAGACCTTCGGCGTGACGCCGAATCCCAATGCGATGCGGCCGGCCACGGTGGCCGCCATCGGCAATCCCTACGGGGGCATGAACGGACCGGCGATCGCACCGCACGGCGTGGTGGGATCGACGGGAATCGGCAACGGACTGAAATCCGGATCGAATGCAGGCATCGTCGGCCGCGTGGCCTCGGCCGGAATTCCCGGCGGCACCGGAACAGCAACCACGGGCGGCTACGGCAACGCCAAGGTGGGCTCGGTGGCCCTGCCGCAAGCGGTTGCCGCCGTGACGCCGCAAATGGCCTCGCCGGAACGGCCGTCCACAACCCAGGCCGAGGTCTCGATTCCGAAGCCCGAATATACGGCCGAGGCCAAGGAGTTGAAGATCCAGGGCAGCGTGGTGCTGCGCGTGACGTTTTACGCCAATGGCCAGATCCAGGTGCTGGGCGTGCTGCGCGGCCTGGGCCACGGATTGGATGAAGAAGCAAGGCGCGCCGTGCAGCAGGGCAAGGTCATCCGGCCGGCCATGGTCAACGGCAAACCGATGGACTCGACTACGAATATTACGATCACGTTCCAGTTGGCATAGCATGAAGCGCGTCCGATGGGATGGGCGCAATCGTCAACCTCGCACACGACCTTGAAGCCAAAGCTCGCTGCAAGAGAAGTTCTTTATCAAGAGAGTAGGAGTTGAAATGAACTTGCGGAAGTTGTCGCTCACGTTCCTGATGATTTCTTTGGGTGCCGCCGGCGCCTACGCCAAGAAGCAGCCGCGGTACGAACCTGCGCACCAACTTACGCCCGAGCAGGCTGCATTGGTCGACAAGGCTGTGGCCCAAGAGAAGGTGTTGATCAAGAGCATCAGGCTGCGGACCCCTCTGGTCGAAACCTACATCCAGAACACGCGCCCCGACGCCAAGCTGTACGAGGTGCCAGTCGACGACGAGTACATGCTCAGCCGCGTCGATTTCGCCAAGACCTCGTTCGGCGACAAGGCGTACGAGCCGCGCGGCGAGGAGCGGCACGGGTTCTTCAAGGGCTCCATGGCGGCGATCACCGGGTTGACCAAGGCGCTCCACCTGGATACGCACTTTACCTACAACCCCACCGGGTTCATGGAGATGATGTTCCTCGACCCGTCGAGCTTCGACCAGCAGCACTATGTCTTTAGCTATGTGCGGCGCGAGTTTCTGGGGTCGGTGCGCACCTGGGTGTACGACGTGCATCCCAAGGTGAGCGGGATGGGACGCTTTTATGGGCGCATCTGGGTCGAGGACCAGGACGGCAACATCGTCCGCTTCAATGGGACCTACACCGGACCCAGCTCCGAGGACGATTCGCGGTACTACTTCCACTTCGATAGCTGGCGCCTCAACGTGCAGCCCGGCATCTGGCTGCCGGTCGCGGTCTACGTGGAAGAGACGGAGCGGACCGAAGGCAACCGGTCGGTCGGCCTGAAGGCGCAGACCCACTTCTGGGGCTACTCGCTCAAGCTGCCCACGCGCGACAGCGAGAACGTGAGCGTGCAGGTGGACAATGCCATCGACAAGGGCGACGACTCGCAGGATGTCGGCCCGCTGCAGGCGTCGCGCGCGTGGATCACGCAAGCCGAGAACAACGTCATCGATCGCCTGGTGGAAGCGGGCCTGGTGGCTCCGCTGACCCAGGGCGGATTCGAACAGCAGATCCTCGATCAGATCGTAATTAACCTGGCCGTTCCCAATAACCTGGCCTTCACCGACCCGGTGCACTGCCGCATCCTGTTGACCGACACGCTGGAAGCCACGACGGTGGGCAATACGATCCTCGTCAGCAAGGGCCTGCTGGATACGCTGCCGCGCAACGAGGAATCGATCGCCTCGGTGGTGGCGATGGAGCTGGCGCACATCGCCATGGGCCATCACATCGACACCCGCTACGCCTTCAACGACCGGCTCATGTTCCCGGATACGGCGACCTTCCAGCGCATCAACATGTATCACAGCGACCAGGACAACGCCGACGCCGCCAAGCAGGCAATGGTCTATCTGCAGGCCTCGATGTACAAGGACAAGTTGCCCCAGGCAGGCCTGTATTACGCGCAACTGGTGGAGCGCGAGAAGGCTCTGAAAGGGCTGACCACGCCCAAGCTGGGCGACTCGCTGCTGCGGCCCGACGGCACTCCCTGGATGGCCGACCTGCAGAAGATGTCGCCCAAGCTGAACTGGGACGACCTGGCGCAGCAGGCGGCGTTGCCGCTGGGTAGCTGGCTGAAGACCGATCCGTGGGACGACAAGGTGCACATGCTGAACGCCAAGCTGTATGTGCCGATCAACGCGCGCGAAAAGATGCCGCTTGAGGTCACGCCGGTCTTCTTCAAGTTGCAGCGCTACGACATGACTCCGAGCAATGCCTCTGCCGAGCCCGCGTCTCCGCCGGCAGCAGCCCCGGCTCCGTCGCAAGCTAACGGCCCCGCGGCGCAACCGGCGGCGGGCAGCGACTCGCAGGCCGCACCTCAGCCGAACCAGCCGACCAGCAACAACGCAGCGCCAACCAATCCTCAGGCGCAGCAGCAGCCGGTCGATCCGCCGACTGCGGCATCGGCTCCTCAGGCGCCTGCAAACCAGGACCAGCAACTCACCGGCACTTCCAACCCTCCCCAACCGCAGCACTAAGGCCCACAATCGGCATCGAACCCAACCGGGGTGCGCAGAGCGCGCATCCCGGTTGCGCCGTTTATACTGAGTCCCAGGGCAGTTTCGGAAGTAGTATGTCCGCTTGGATGCCGCTCAAGGTCGCCGCTCCTGTGGGTGGCGTCGGCTGGGCGTTTCTTCTCCGGCTACATTCATTCCTAGACTGCCATATGGTCCGCAGGCCAACGGAAGTGCATGAAAAAACAACAGCCTGTCATCCTGGGTGCCCTTGCACTGCAGACTCACGGAAGCACAGGAGAAATGCAACAACCTGTCATCCTGAGCGGAGTCCGATCGCGGCAGCGAACGGACGGAGTCGAAAGATCTGCGGCTCGTTCGGAAGTGCGCTTTCAGTTGAGCAGACTTATTTCATCCTGCGCACGCATGTTTGAAATGGTTCCCCACGGAGCGATTGTGTCCATCCAGCGATCGAATCTGCTTCTCCTCACTCTGTTTTTCGCGGGGATTTCCTTCAGCCGCTCGCAGGT
>JASHTH010000167.1 GCA_030040655.1 Acidobacteriaceae bacterium
GATCAAGGCCACGACGAAGAGGATGATGGGCGCGGCGAGAAACGCCGCCGGATCCCACGGCCTAGTTTCGAAAAGAATGCTGGCGATCAGGCGCGCGAGCGCAAAGGCCGTAGCGAGGCCCACTGCCAGGCCCATGATCGCCAGCCGCATTCCCTGCCAAACCACGAGCCTGCGAATGGCGTCGCGATCGGCGCCGAGCGCCATGCGGATGCCCATCTCCTGCGTGCGTTGCGCGACGGAATAGGCCATCAAACCGTAGATGCCGATGGCGGCGAGGACAAGCGCGACCGCGCCGAAGATCGTCAGCAGCAGCATGTTGAAGTTCTGGCGCGCGGTGGAGCGGCCCATCACTTCGTCCATGGTGCGAATGTGCGCCACCGGGAATCCGTGGCTTGCAATGCGCAACTGTTCGCTGACCGCCGGAATGACCTGGTGCGGGTCGCTGCGGGTACGCACCAGCCAGAACAGCGGCTGGATATTGGCATAGGCTGCGTTGTAGTCATCCGAGACCTGGGCAATGGGAACGATCATCATGGCGTCGGCAGACCTGACGAGACCGCCGTCGTGGAAGTCGGCGACGATGCCGACGATGGTTTCTATCCCTCTCTGCCCGCCTGACTGCCCGTGGTCGATGTGCTGGCCTAGGGGGTCCTCGTGGGGAAAGAATTCCCGGGCGAAGGCCTCATTGACGAGTGCTACGTGGGGTGCTTCGGCGTTGTCATTCGCCGTGAAGTCGCGTCCGCGCAGAACGGGGATCTTGAACAGGCTCAAATAACCCGGCGTGATGCTCATCCACTTACTTCCGCAGCAGTTTTTATCGACCGGACGCCCGACTATGTGGAAGCCCCCGGTGCCATCTTCAACATCGATGGGCCGCCAAAAGCCGGCGGCCGCAACTTCAACTCCAGGGAGGGCATCGAGCCGCTCGCGGCTATCCCGCAAGAGCTCAGTCAAGCCGGCCGTATTTTGGTAGCGCGGGCCGTTGAGCGACATCTCCATGGTCAAGACATGGCGAGAATCGAAGCCGGGATCGACGTCGCGAAGGGCCATCAAGGTGCGAATGAGCAGCGCCGCGCCGATCAGAAGCACCAGGGCCAGGGAAACTTCGCTGACGACCAGCAACGAGCGGGCCTTTCCCTCGCGAAACCCGGTGCCGGAGCGGTTGCCGCTCTCTTTGAGCGCGGAGTTCAGGTCGGAGCGCGAAGCGCTGAAGGCGGGCAACATCCCAAACAGGATTCCCGTCAGCAACGAGACGCCGAGTGTGAAGCCGAGCACTCGCCAATCGATGCCGATGGCCGAACCGTTCTCGCCGATGCGTGGCAGGCCGGCGGGACTGATGGCCAGCAGCGCACGCAATCCGGCAAAGCCGAGCGCGGTGCCGAGAATGCCGCCGGCGAGCGAGAGCAGCACGCTTTCCGTCAGTAATTGGCGCACGATGCGAGCGCGCCCCGCACCCAGTGCGGACCGTATGGTGAACTCGCGTTTGCGCACTGTGGCGCGCACCAGCAGCAGGTTGGCGACATTGGCGCAGGCGATCAGCAACACCAGTGCAACCGCGCCCAGCATCGTGAGCAGAGAATTCCGCGCATCGCCGACGATGCTGTCGAACAAGGGCCCAACCCGGAAGTGCGGATCCCACGATTTCGGGTACTCACGCAGGTACTCAGGGGTTGCGGCCGCCAAGGCGGCGTTGGCCTGCGCCACGGAGACGCCCGGCTGGAGCAATCCGGTGACGAAATAGGCGACGTTGAAGTCTGTGCTGGCCGGGTCAAACTGAAACGGCAGCCAAAGGTCGGCCTGCACGTCGCCTACGAAATCTTTTCCAATGACGCCGACGACGGTATATGGCTCATTGCCCAGTGAGATCGATTTGCCCGCGATGGTTGGGTCGCCGCCGAACCTGCGCTGCCACAAGCCGTAGCTCAGTACCACGACATTGCCGCCGTGGGGCAAGTCCTCCTGCGGCGTAAATGTCCGTCCCAGCGCCAGGGGCGCGCCGTACATGCGGAAAAAGCCCTCGGTTACGTGAATCCCGTTGACTTGCTCCGGCTGGTTGCCGCCGGTAAGGTTGAACCCGGGGCCTGCGTTGTCGAATGCCGCTACCTCTTTGAATAGGTTCGTTTGCCGCTGAAGGAAGTGAAACTCCGGGATGTTGTGAAGGTCACTGGCAATTTCGCTCGAGGGCGCCAGAAAATTCACCATGCGGTCGGCGTCGGGATAAGTGAGCGGCTTGAGCAGCACCGTGTTGACGACACTGAAAATGGCGGTGTTGGCGCCGATGCCCAGCGCAAGCGCCGCAACGGCCGCGATTGTGAAGCCGGGGTTCTTTGCGAACGTCTGCAGCGAGTGCCGGATGTCGGTCCAGAGATCGGTCATTCGTCAGCTCCGCGCGTGGCGTTCAGCGCTCCTTAACTGAAGTTCGCAACATAATTTCAGCTGTCATCCTGAACGACGTCCGCAACGGCGGACGGAGTGAAGGACCCGCGGTTCCATGCCCCGACGCCGGGTGGCCCAAGTCCTGATTCGGGGACCTGGTATAGAACGGAGCTTAAACGGAAGCGGTGCTACGCGTAGCTGCTCACTGCCGATTGCCGGTTGCCGCGTTCGCGGGCGACGCGCTCCACATATCCGTTGCTCCTGAGCGCGGCGATCGGGTCTGCCGGCAGGCCGCGGCCTTCGCGCCAGGCAGCCACCAGCGGGCGCACATCCTGCCAGAAGGCTCCGCGCAGCGTCTCTTCCGCCGCGACCAGATCGCAGGAGTGCTGGTACGCAGCCAACTGCTCGCGATCGACCAGCGCGGCCTTCAGCCAAAGCTCCTGCGCCATCACCACGGTCTGCACCATGGCTTCGACTTTGCCCTTCAGATTGTGGCTCTGGTCGATCATGTAGGCGACGTCGAGCTCCAGTCCCTCGCGGGCCGCGGTCTGAATCTCGTGGAAGATGCGGAAGATCTGGTAGGGATCGATGGAGCCGAGGGTGAGATCGTCGTCGGCGTAGCGGCGGTCGTTGAAGTGGAAGCCGCCGAGCAGATTGGTGTGGAGGAGCCAGGCGACGATCTGCTCGATATTCTGCGCGGCGTAATGATGGCCGGTGTCGACGAGCACGCGCGCCTGCGGGCCGGCCTCGCGCGCAAAGTGCGACGACATGCCCCAGTC
>JASHTH010000168.1 GCA_030040655.1 Acidobacteriaceae bacterium
CGGGCCGCACCAGCACGTATTCGCCGGGCCCCATCAGCTTGACGATGGTGAGCGAGAGATCGGGAAAACGATCGGGATCCTTCTGCTTTTGCGCGAGTAGAAAATCGTTCAGCGCCTTGGAGTCGGGCTCGGCGGGCAGCGCGGCGCTCAGGCCGGCGGCGACTTCGACGATGCGGTCCCAACGCTTGGGCGTGCGCACGATGCGGCGGATCGACGCGACGCCTGCGTCTTCGAGCGTTCGCGCAATGACGCCGTTGGCCGCAACCATGAATTCTTCGATCAGCGACGTGGCTCGATTCTTCTCTTGGCGCGCGATGTCAACCGCCTCGCCAGCGAGCATTACGGGCCGGGTCTCGATCGTTTCTAGATCGAGCGCGCCGTGCTGGAAACGGCTGCCTTCCATGCGCCGGGCTGCTTCGTCCTGCAGCCGGAGTTGCGAGGCCAGATCGGCATTGGCCGCTACCTTCGCCGGAGCAGGTCCGGTTCCCTCAAGCCACGCGGCCATGGAGTTATATGCCAATTGCGCGCGATTACGCACCAGCGCGCGGTAAGCCTTGCCCTCGGAAGCCGCACCAGACTCATCGACGCTGAACTCGATCGCCAGCGCTGCGCGGTCTTCGTTTTCGTTCAGCGACGTCATGCCTTCAGATAGCTGGACGGGGAGCATGGGAAAGACAGCAACGCCGGTGTAGACCGAGGTGGTCTCGCTGCACGCGTGGCCGTCGATAACCGTCCCTCTGTGGACCTGCGCATCCACGTCGGCCACGCCAACGACGATGCGGATGCGGCCGTCGGGCAGGCGCTCGGTCCACTCGATCTGGTCGAGATCCTTGGATGTATCGTTGTCGATCGAAGACCAGAGAAGATGGCGCAGATCCCGAAAACCGTCCGCCGCGGGAAGCGGAACGGGATGAGCCACGATGGAAGCGAGCTCATTGTCGGTTCCTGCGGGGAAGTCGGGCTGAAAACCGTGTTCGATCATGGCCGCGTGGGCCGCGGAAACTAGGTTGAAGTGCGCAGGATGACTGGAATGCATGGAAGGAGGCTCTCCTCAACAGGCGAAGTGCCAGCCTACCACGGCAGGCTGAGTCGGCATTCTGCGAAGATGCCTGCGAGAATCCCTTTGCCGGCAATATCGGAACGCAGTTTCTCGCGATGAGCCGGCGAAGGCGCACCGAAGTTGCTGATCGCGCGATTTTGTACCATCGGCTTCATGGCGGCCCAGGCCCCGAAACCAGAACTTGGGGCACCCGAATTTCCGATGCATCGACGACCGGCCATTGCTCTAATGAATGCCGAGATCGACCAGCACTTTGGGTTTAGTTTCGTCGACGGCCAGCAGGTTGTGGCAAGCCGAGCAATCCTGCGTGATGGCGTCGCCGCTCTTCGTTACGTGGTCGCCATCGTGGCAGCGGAAGCAGCCGGGATAGCTCATGTGCCCGATGTGATTGGGATGCGTGCCCCACGTCACCTTCATCTCCGGGAAGACGTTTTGGGCATAGAGCGTCGCGAGCTCGTCGCCCGCAGCCTCGATCAGCCCTCCCTTCGACTGCAGCAGCGTGGGGTATTTGGCGCGATAAAAGGCCGTGAGTTGCTCGGGGATCTTCGCGCGCGCCTCGTCGTCCGATGCATAGGACGCCTTCAGCAGTTCCAACCCCTCCCTGTGAACCCAGGGGAGCTCCGGGCTGACAGCGTTATCGGCCATGGCGCGGTTCAACGCATCGTCGGCAGTTAAAAAGGTGTGCGCGGCGCGATTATGGCAGTCGATGCAATCCATCTCGCGGCGCTCGCCGTTGGGAATCTTCCCTGCCGTAGCGGCAGTAGCATACACCTTCTCGGAGCCGTCGGGGTTCAGCCGCCGGACCCAGGGAATGGTGGTTCGCGTGGGATCGGTGGCGATGTATTCGATGTGGCCCAGATGCACGCCATGGATGCCGGTGAGGTGGGATAGCGAATCGATCCCGCCCAGGTGCAGCACGACCACGGTCTGTGTCCGGGAGTTCTGCTCGTCGTCGGCGAAAGTCGCTTTGACCAGCAGTTTTTCGCCGACAAACTTGGCCGGCGTGTGGCAGCTTTCGCAGATGGCGCGCGCCGGGCGCAAGTTCTTGACCGGCGACTCGATGGGCTTGGGGTAGTTGGCGAATGTGACCTCGGCGAGCTGGCGAGTCCCATTCACCTTCGCGGCAAAGTAGGACGGAACCCCCGAACCGATGTGACACTCCACACAGGGCACGTGCGAGTGCGCGGAGACTCGGTAGGCGATGTACTCCGGATTCATGACATGGCAGGATTGGCCGCAGAACTCCGGCGAATCCATGTAAGCTGAGCCGCGATAGCTGGAAACGGAGACGATTAGCAAGTTGGCGATCGTCGCCACCAGCACAATCTCGATCCCGCGACGAAAGACCGGGTCATTCAGATCGACCTTGGGAAAGACGGCGGGAATCTGACCTGCCTGTTGCAGCTTTCGACGGCGCAGAAAAACGCCAATTGGAATGAGAACGAGGCCGATTACAAACAGGATCGGCAGCAGGAAAAAGAAGATCAGGCCAAGGTAGGGATTTACCGTGAAATGGCCGAAGGTCTCAGCCAGCCAGAAGGCGACCATGGTGATCGCCGCAGCCGTGGTAATGGCCCCTCCGGCCAGGCTGATCGGATTATTCCCGAAAAACAGAGCCGGCCGAATCCACTGTTCCCGCAGTCTCTGAAGAAAAGACACATTTTCCCCCTGCGCTCAAATGCGCAAATCGCCGGTCATGGCGAAAAACGACAAGTTTATTTCAACTTGCGATAATACGTCACGGAGTCCATGATTTGCTGGTCGGTAAGCTTGTCCTTGAACGGCTGCATCTTGCCCTTGCCGTTTCTGGTCGAGTCGAACATCTGCTTATCGGTCAGCTTCTGGATCTCGGGATCGGAGACCGGCTTTACCTTCAGCACTTTGGCTGTCGGCGTGTCGGCTGTGCCGGTTGCGCCGTGGCACATCTGGCACTTGGATTTGTAGACCGCTTCGCCCGGCGCCTGTGCCAAGCCCGTTGCACCGGTCAAGGAAACGACCAGCCCGAGCGCCAACTGGAAACGAACCGCTCTGTTCACCCTTTGACTCCTTCCCGCAACAGCCGTTGATACGCTATTCAGCCGTTACGGCGGTTTAGGAAATGATGTAGCCGAAGAAAGATGGCAAAGTCGCCGCGACCAACCGGGTCCCCAACGAAATGGGTTCGTCGTTGGGGTGGGGCCAACAGGAAGCGGCGACCTTGGGCAACGTCCGAACGGACACACTATTTCCTGAACTGCCCTAGAACTCGTAATGCAAGCCCGTGGTCACGTTGTTGGCATGGAAGTTCCGCGGCGCCGTCAATCCGGCGGGCGACTCCGTCAGACCCGTCGGATATGGAAGCGAACTGCACGGCACCACCGGCGCCGGCGAGCCGGGCGTGGGATTCGATGTGCTGCAGTACTGTGCGCCGGATGGACCACCCTCCCCGTAGCCGTAGAAGTTGTACTCTGCATTCCAGGCCAGTCCCGGACGGAGTGTTCAAGCCAGCCTCACAAATGGGGACTGATAGGTGGACACCAGAGAGCCGGCTACATCCCGCGCATCATTGTAGAAGCGGCTGCCGGCGACGGAATGGATGGAATAGCCGATATTGGAAAGCAAACGGTGGGAGGGGGAGAGCGTGAGCGCCGCCGATCCGGACTGAGTTGGCGCATCCATAAAATCCTTGACCGGTCCGAACTCGTAGTAATTGGTGAACAGCACCGTGGCGCCGGGGCAGGCCGCGCCGCTGGGTGTGGCTGCGCCCGGCAGGGTCGCGCCGGCACCCGCGTCATAACAAATGTTCGTCGCCGTGTACACGTCGGTATACGCGTATTCAAATCGCAAGCCGTAGTGCTCGTTCGGAGCCAGATCGGCTCCCGTGCTGACCGCTCGGGTGTGGGCCATATGATCCAGGAGCCCGGCTTCGGCGGCAGCCGGCGAACTCTCCTGGTTGTTGGTGTTATTGCGCAGTTCCATGTCGTTGTATGCGCCGAAGATCGTCGCCCAGCTCTTCGCCCGGTACTGCACCTTTAGCCTGTAGTGCTGCTGCTGGCGCGGGGCAACCGCAGTGAATACGTTGTCGGCGTACAGCACCTCGACCGAGCCATGCACGTTCCATTCATTCGTCGGGCGCAGCGTGACATTGAGAGCGCCGCCGTTTTGATTGAGCGTCGCCGTGCCGCAGTAGCCGGCATCGTTGAACACAGGAACTCCGCACGAAGGGATGGGCGAGTGGTGCGGGATGCCTTCGGCGATCGTCTGTTTGCGGTAGCGATAGGTCAGCGAGACTCTGGCGCGGGACCAACCGTCCCAAGTCGCTGTCGCATCGTTGGACACGAACTTCTGGCCGAAAAAGTCCGGCCAAGGGACGGCCACCGTGCCGCTGCCGTCAAATGTCGGGGCATGGGGCGCCGCCTTTGTGGTGGTCAGCGTGCCGGCGTAGGCGAGAGTTTCGTTTCCCGCCGTTGCCGGAGTCGACAAGGTGGTCACGCCGGTCACGGCGGCCGTGCCCGGTTGTTGCACATTCCAGTACGTCACCTGGTCGGAAAAGCCGGCCTTCTCCGTCGCGCGCCAGTCCACGCCGTAATCGGCGGCCAGCGCCTCGCGCTTGGCGTTCGCCGTCGCCGTATAGGTCACCTCGCGCGTGGTGTTCGACAGTCCCTGAAAATCCTCGTAGTAGCCGGGCATGCTCATGTTGGCGTCGGTATAGCGAAGGTCGCCGTTCATGGCGAGGTTCCGAACGCTCGAGCTCTGCAGACGGAGGATCTCCGTCGGATAAAGGATGCGCGTCGGCTGTGTGCGCCGGTAGCTGGTCATCACCGCGCACGCCGGGTTGATCACCGGCAGCCCGCCCGGAGTCTGGGGCGCCGAGAGCAGGGGCGCGGTTCCCATACTGTTGGCATTGCAGGAGCCGCTGGTGTAAGGGGCCAGGCTGTCATAGTTGGACAGCGGTGCCACCTTGGTCCCGTCCGGCTCCTGTACGTAGAAGTACGCCGGATCCATGGTGAAGTATGAGTCGGCTTTGATGTGATCGACCTGCTCTTCAAAGCTCAGCCTGGTGTTCTGCACCGGCTTCCACTCTAGTGCCCCCGTAAAATCGTCGCTGCTGTTGCGCTGCATCTCCTCGAGCAACAGGTCGTACTCGCCGCCGGCCATCTGAAAGCCGCTCGGCGACAGGCTCGGCCCCTGAAAGATGTTTTGTGAATAGCCCACGCGATAGGTGAGCTTGGAGAGCGGCAGCAAGGTCAGATTGACGTCGGTCATCCGGCGCACCGTGTTAAACAGGTAGGCCGAATTCTCAAGCTGCGGCCACGAAAGTGCGCCCGCCGGTGCGGCCGCCGAGCCGATGGGAATCGATTGTCCCCCGGGGATATTGGGATTGCCCAGCAGATCGTAATCGAAGTACTGGCGGTCGCGACGGAAGAATCCCGAGAAGTCGTATGCCTTGCCCTTGGAAGCAGTCAACCGGGCGAAGTTATTCGGATCGCCGCCGAACCCGCTGCCGAAGGCGCTGACCGAGTCCACGGGTCCACCCTTATGGCCGGGCAGCGCCCGCATCTCAAACGTCTCTCCCAGGACCCGCGGCCCGGAGCGCAGATTCACCAGCGTGCTGTACATGGCCGAGCTGCCGCTCGGGTTGGCAATGCGCCCGCCCAGATCCACCGACTGGTGAAGCGCATACCCGGGCGGCGCAGACAGCGGCGTTTCCGTGGTCGGAAATTGCGCATTCGGGCTCTGGGCGATGACCGGCGCCATCGCAAGAACCGTGACGGCCAAGGCCGCGATCCTGCGTCGCGATCTCACCCGAGAGCGCTGCGGTTGGGAAGGGTCAAAAAACCGGCCGATTCGCATCGTATTCAAGCCTCACTCGCAAAAACCCTCTTCGACTCCGCATGCCCGCTATCCGCCCGAGGCGCAACTTCCGACGTCAAGCGAAGACGCGCCCGCCATCCCTAGCGGAGAAATGCCGCGTTGACGTTCGACCCGTGGATGTAAGTGTGGCAACTGGTGCAGGGCGACAGCTCCGACGACCCTTGGCTCACCCCCGCCACCGTGTGGGCGGCCACCGGACTGTGGCATTGGTTGCACAACATATTGATTCCCGGCATGTTCAGCAACCGGGCGTTTTGCGAACCATGCGGCGAATGACATCCCAGGCATCCTTCCACCTTCACCGCTACGTGTTCATAAACGAAGGGTCCGCGCGTCTCCATGTGGCACTTGGTACAGATGGCGTTCTGGTCGGCTGTGCTCTTCACGTGCTTGCCGTTGAACGTGCCGTGGGGATCGTGGCAATCCGAGCAGCTCACCAGTCCCTCATCGACTTTGTGATGAAAGGCCATTCCGAACTGCGGCCTGATGTCGCTGTGGCACTGGTAGCAGAGCGTGGGCTGCGCCGCCTTGAGCAGATGTTCCTTGTCGGCGCTGGCGTGGACACTGTGACAGCCGACGCAGCTTACGTTTCCTTCGCCGTGGGCCGAGCGCTCGAAGTTGGCGTGTTGGCCCTGGTGGCAGCCGAGGCACTTTTCGTCAACCTCTTTGGCCGACGCGTCGGAGAATCGGAAGATCTTGCTCTTGTCGCCGCCGGATTCGACGTGAGCACGGCCGGGGCCATGGCAGCTCTCGCAGGTCACACCAGCCTTGCCATGCTCCTCGGCCAGCTTGCTGTGAGGGTTGGAGGCGAAGCCTTTGGCGACATCTTCATGGCAGGTTGCGCAGGCTTCCGCGCCGACAAAGTCCGATGGAGCAGCCTGTGGCGCTTGCGGCGCGCCTTCAGCCCAATTCTTGCCGGCAGCTTCGTTCCTTTGCGCCGCGAGGAGAATTCCGGCGCCCAAAATCAATACACCAAAGGCTCGCCACTCCTTTCTCTTGCCGGGAGCGGCGTTCATCGGCAACCGCGGTTGAGGTCCGTTCGTTTGCATGGGAAAAGTCCGCCTGTTCAGCTCGTCGCACCCCAATTCCGAGGAGTCGTTCCGGTGCGGAGCATCACCTCTTGCGACATGCTACGGCGGCTCGCCCGCACCTGCGGTGATACTTATCACTTTCAGCCTGCGCTCGATTCCCAACCTGAATCACATCAAAGGCTTTGGACCATTTGCGAACGGTTGCCGGCGGAATTCCGGGCGATCTCACGGGGCGGCAGCGTCGGACGCCTATCGTTGGCACAAGTGTGAGTTCCATCACATCGAAGTTGCAGGCTCTTCCGGCACACTGAATACGGCGAAATTCGCTTTCCGGCGCCGCAGCCGGCCACAGCGGCCGGTCGGCGGCCATGGCAGTTTAGGAATCGATCCAGCCGGAGAAAGATCGCCGGGTCGTCGTGACCTGCGGGGAGCGGCGATCTGGGGTGACGTTGGCAAGGACCCACTATCTCCTAAACTGCGCAAGCGCGGCACGGTGGGCGCCGGAATGAATGAGAGCCGCATCGCCGGCGGATGAGGTAAGACCATGGCGAACGCGGAGAACGCAGTACAGGTACTCGAACGCCCGAGGACTGCCGTGAGTCAGGCACACTCCACACCGGTGGGCTGCGCCGCCTGCGCCAATCGCCGTCCGGGTTGGTTCTGTTCCTTAGGAAGCGCCGTACTGGCTGACCTGGAGCTTGCCACCAGCACCGTTTCGCTCCCGTCACAAGCTCCTCTCTTTACCGAAGGTGAGGAAGCGCGCTGCCTCTACGTGATTTGCAGCGGGTTTCTCAAGCTCACGGTGGGGCGGTTGCACGACCGGCAGATGATCGTTCGCGTGGCCGGGCCGGGTTCGTTGCTTGGCCTCTATGCCATCCTCTCGCACGGAGTTTATGAAGTTTCGGCGCATACGCTCACCGCCGCGCAGCTTCGTCCGGTAGAGCGCGACCGGTTTCTGGCCTTCCTCCGCATCCACAAGGAAGCGCAGTTGCGCGCCGTCCAGTGCATCTGCCAGGAGTATCGCTTTGCCCTGCAGGATGCCTGCCGCATCTCGCTGGCCGAGACCGTAGCCGGGCGCCTGGGACGCCTCCTGCTCGAGCTCGGCCACCAGATCGGCGAGCAAGTCGACGGCGTCGAGTTCCGTTTCCCGCTGCTGCTCACCCACGAAGAGATGGCCTCCATGGCCTGCACCACCCGCGAAACCGTCACCCGCACGCTGGGGCAGTTCCGCAAAGACGGTTGGATCTCCGTCGAGGATTCGCTCGTCACACTGCATCAACCGGAGCAGCTGGCGACGGTGATGTAGAGCCTGCTTTGCCCGCGGTCCAAGGCGCGACCCATCGCTCCCCACGCGGCCGCCTCCCAAGTCAAAGAGATATGATTAGGAGTAGGAGTTTTTCTTGCATCATGGTCCGTTCTGCGGTTTTGTTTTCTGCTGTTTTTCTCGTTTGTGGGACACTGGTTGCCCAGGATTCCGCCCCCGCTCCGGCGCCAGCACAGCCCGCCGCCACCACAACGGTCTCTCCTGAAGTGG
>JASHTH010000169.1 GCA_030040655.1 Acidobacteriaceae bacterium
TGGCGTCCCCGACGGGATTTGAACCCGTGTTA
The DNA here is from genome assembly GCA_030040655.1 of Acidobacteriaceae bacterium. Classification (GTDB taxonomy): domain Bacteria; phylum Acidobacteriota; class Terriglobia; order Terriglobales; family Acidobacteriaceae; genus Telmatobacter. Next base: position 33 of record JASHTH010000169.1, read on the forward strand.
TCGCCGTGAAAGGGCGGTGTCCTAGGCCGGGCTAGACGACGGGGACGCTGCGGCCAGGAGATTGGCCGGAAAGATGCGGATAAGCCCTTTTGAAGGCTACCAACTTGGGCAGGTGGTGTCAAAAGGCCGGAAAGTGCAGAAAAAGCACGTCCATCCAACCCAGGCGGCGCTACCGAAATGCCTCAGGACCGAGGTGAAATGCCAAGGGTCTCCCGCATCGAAAGGCAGAGAGCGTGCCGGGGCGAAAGACAGGGAGCCGTTGGGTCAAAAATCCAAGACTCTGCTTGGGTTATCCTCGTACTGTGACCCGCTCCTACCGCCATTTGGACACGCTGACCATCGGTTTTGTGGTGGTGCTGCTGATTTCGAACCTGGTGGGGCCGAAAATCGTCCAGTTCGGGCGGTTGGAGATCAGCGCAGCGGAGTTTTTCTTCCCGCTGACCTACATCTGCGGGGATGTCTTCACCGAGGTCTACGGCTACGGAGCGTCGCGGCGAGCGATCTGGCTGGGTTTTTTTGCCATGGCAGTGCTTTCGGCCATGGGGCAACTGGCGGTGGCGCTGCCACCGGCGCCGGGATGGAACGACCAAGTGGCTTTCGCCAAGGTCTTTGGGCTGGTGCCGCGGTTCGCGGCGGCCAGCCTGGTCGCCTACTGGGCTGGCGAGTTCACCAACAGCTACACGCTGGCCAAGCTCAAATTGTGGACCGGCGGGCGCTGGCTGTGGACGCGAACCGTGGGGTCGACGATCACCGGGCAGGCCGTAGATACCTCGGTCCTCGTCCTGGTGGCTTTCGCCGGCGCGCAGCCACTCAAGATGCTGGCATGGATCGTCGTCTCCTCTTATCTCGTCAAGGTCGCCGTCGAGGTGATTGCCACGCCGGTCACGTACTGGGTCGTCGGCTCGCTCAAGCGCACCGAGGGCATTGACACTTTCGACTGGCGGACGAACTTCAATCCGTTTGCCTGGCGCGCAGAAGCGGCGTGAACGCGTGGAGCCGATACGGTCACAGGTGATTGCTGTCACGAGGGATTTTTTGCGTCGGCGCGTAATCTGCCCGCGTCAGATAGAGCAAGGGCCGGTTGCGCGCCGATTTCCGCCCGATCAGGCGCGCATTTCTCGACCAGCGGGGGCCGACCGATTTGCAGCCGATCCTTCTTGCGTCCGATACTTACTGGGAACGGCCTTTTCCGAACAACCGTACAGACCTATGTGTTGTGCCAAGGAAACGGGCAATGGGGATGAACGCAGTGAAACGCATTTTTATTTTCAGTCTTTCCGTCTTGGTTGGGTTGGCGCTCGCCGGTTGCCGGCATAGGGATCCTGCGGCCACGCCGCGCGCCGGCGGCGGCATGCAGGGCATGCCCGTGCAAACCGTCGACGTGACCATGGAGCCGGTGCCGGAAAGCAGCGAGTACATGGCCACGATCAAGTCGCGCCGCTCGGCCACGCTGCAGCCGCAGGTTTCCGGGGCGCTTACGCAGATTCTCGTCAAGTCAGGCGACCAGGTGAAAGCCGGCCAGCTGTTGATGACGATCGACCCCAGATTGCAGCTTGCCACGGTCGAGTCGGCGCGCGCCACGGAACGCCAGAAAAAGGCGGTCTTCGACTACAACACCGTGGAAATCGATCGTCAGCGCAAGCTGTTCGACGCCGGCGTAACCAGCCGCGACGCCTTCGACCAGGCGCAGCAGGCCTTCGACAACAGCAAAGCCGACTATCAGTCGGCCGTGGAGACGCGCAAGACCCAGGAAGAGCAGCTCGCCTACTACAGCATTCGCGCGCCGTTCGACGGGGTGGTCGGCGACATCCCGGTGCATGTCGGCGATTTCGTTTCGCCCTTGAACTCGCCCGAGACGGTGCTGACCACGGTGGATGAATACAAGGATCTCGAGGCTTACATCTACATTCCGACGGAGCGCGCCGGCCAGGTGCGGATGGGCCTGGACGTCGATCTGACCGACATCTCCGGCAAGCTGCTGGAGAAAACCAAGATCGACTTCGTGTCGCCGCAAGTCGACAGCACCTTGCAAGGCATCCTGGCCAAGGCGCCGGTGCACGCTACGCCCGAGATCCTGCGCAACGCGCAGATGGTCAAGGCGCGCGTGATCTGGAGCACGACGCCGATGGCCGTGATTCCGGTTCTGGCGGTGACTCGCCTGGGCGGGCAGAGCTTTGTATTCGTGGCGCGGCCGCAGGACGGGCACTTTGTCGCCAGCCAGATTCCCGTCACGCTGGGCGACACGGTGGGAAACAGCTATTCCGTTTCCGCGGGATTAAACAGCGGCGACCGCGTGATTGTGTCGAGCACGCAATTCCTGGTGAACGGCATGCCGGTGATTCCCATGAAGGCGCAATCCTGACGCGCGGATACTTGCCGGCGGCCACACCGTTTTAGGAAATTCGATATCCGTAGCCGCAGCAATGAGTCGACTCGACCTTAAGACCCGGGACCCCAGCGACAGGTCTTCGTCGCTGGGGTGGAAGAAGCGGCGACCTTGAACACCGCAAGAAAGGACACACCATTTCTTAAAAAGGTCTATGAGCACGTAAACTCGCAGCTCATCGAAGGGAAGGCCCACCTTGTTTGTCGACTTCTTTATTCACAGGCCGGTATTCGCCACCGTTTGCGCGCTGATGATCATCCTGGCCGGCGCGGTCTGCATTCCCAACCTCCCCGTTGCCATGTATCCCACGCTGGCGCCGCCGCAGGTGATGGTGATCAGCACCTACGTGGGCGCTAACGCCGATACGGTTGAGAAAGCCGTTACGATTCCGCTCGAAGAGGCGATCAACGGCGTGGAGGGCATGCGTTACATCAGCTCTTCCAGCACCAACAGCGGCGTCAGCACCATCACCACGACCTTCAAGACCGGCTACGATCTCGATATCGCCGCCGTCGACGTACAGAACCGCGTGGCCAGCGTTACCGGGCGTCTTCCTGCCGCGGTCAATGCGACCGGCATCACCATCAGCAAGGCCAATACCAACTTTGTTTTCGGCGCCGGCTTCTTTACCCGCGACGGCCGCTATTCGGAAGAGTTCCTCTCCAACTATCTCGACGTCTACGTCAAGGACGCGCTCAAGCGCGTGCCCGGCGTGGGCGACGTGCGCATCTTCGGCGAGCGCAAATACGCCATGCGCGTGTGGCTCGATCCGGTAAAGCTGGCGGCGCGGGATTTGACCGCCAATGACGTTGTGAACGCGCTCATGGAGCAAAACGTCGAGATTCCCGCCGGGCAGCTCGGCCAGCCGCCTTCGAATTCCACGCAGGCCTTCGAAGTTCCGGTGCGGGTTGTGGGCCGGCTCAGCGATCCGGCCCAATTCGACAACATCATCGTCAAGAATGCGACCAACGGTCTGGTGCTCCTCAAGGATGTAGGTCACGCCCAGATCGGCGCCGAGGATTATAGTTCGGTTCTCAAATACGCGGGTCACGACGCGATGGGTTGCGGCGTGCAGCAACTTTCCAACGCCAACGCTCTCGATGTGGATGCAAAGGCCAAGGCCGTCCTGAAGCAGCTATCGAAGAGCTTCCCACCTGGGTTGGAATACGCGATCGCGTTCGACTCGACCACCTTCGTCGGCGATTCGATCCGCGAAGTGCTGGTGACGCTGGCCGAAGCCATCGCCATCGTCATTGTGGTCATTTTCCTTTTCCTGCTCGACTGGCGCGCCACCATTATTCCGGCGGTCACCATTCCGGTGTCGCTGGTCGGCACCTTCGCCTTCATCAAGGTCTTCGGCTTCTCCATCAACACGCTCACGCTCTTCGGCATTACTCTGGCCACCGGGCTTGTAGTCGACGACGCCATCGTGGTGATCGAGAACGTGCAGCGCCATATGCATATGGAGCACTGCGATCCTCACAAGGCGACTTCGGAGGCCATGAGCGAGGTGACTAGCGCGGTGGTGGCCACCTCGCTGGTGCTCATTGCCGTCTTCGTGCCGGTGTCGTTTTTCCCGGGCACAACGGGGATTCTCTATCGCCAGTTCGCTCTGACCATCGCTTTCTCCATCGCCATCTCGGCGTTCAACGCGCTCACCCTGTCGCCGGCGCTCTCGGCCCTGTTTCTACGCGGCGAAGAAGCGCGTCCTCATCAATTGGATTTTCTCCATATCCGTCCCGTCTCGCGCTTGTTCGCGGCCTTCATTCATGGCGCCGACGCCACGGTTCGCGGGATCGGCAACGCCTACGCGAAATCGATTCACGGCGCGATCAAGCTGCGCTATGTCTTCCTGGTCCTGTTCTTCTGCGGGCTGGCGGCAACGGTGTGGATGTACAGGACCGTTCCGACGGGCTTTATTCCCCAGGAAGACCAAGGCTTTTTGTTCGTGATCGTGCAGGCGCCGCCGGGGTCGTCGCTTGCCTACACCTCGAACCTCGCCGACCGCGCGGAGAGAATCCTTTACACCAATCCCGACATTGCCGGAGCATTTTCCGTAATGGGCTTCAGCTTCTCCGGCGCCGCCGCCAACCAGGGCATGATGTTCGTGGCCACCAAGCCTTCCGATCAGCGGCGCGGCAAGGGTCATTCGGCCGCGGACATTGTTCGCGACCTCGCGCCTAAGCTGCAGTCGCTGATGTTCGCCAAGGATGGCGGCCTGGTGGCGATCATTCAGCCGCCTGCTGTAAATGGCGTAGGCAGTTATGGCGGATTTCAATTCGTGCTGCAGGATACAGGCGTCAACACGCTCTCCGATCTCGATCGTGTGGCCCACCAGATCGTCAACGGAACCCGAGCGCGCAAGGACATTACCAACCTGATCACCACCTTCGAGGCCAACGACCCCCAGGTGCTGGTAACCATCGACCGCGATAAAGCCAAGGCGATGGGCATTTCGCTCTCGCAGGTCACCACCACGCTGGGCGTCTTCATGGGTTCGGAGTACGTGAACGACTTCGACTTCAACAATCGGACCTACCGCGTGTACGTGCAAGCCGACAAGCCTTTCCGCATGAGCGCGGCCGATCTGCACGAATACTACGTGCGCTCCGATAGCGGCCAGATGGTCCCGCTCGACAACCTGGTTACGGTGACCGACAGCTCCGGTCCACCGGTGATCAACCACTACAATCTCTTCCGCTCCGTCGAAATCGACGGCTCGCCCGCCCCCGGATACAGCTCTGGGCAGGGAATCGCGGGCATGGAAAACCTGGCCAAAGAAATGATGCTGCCCGGCATGCAGTACGAGTGGACCGGTTTGACTCTGGACGAAATCGAGTCCGCGGGTAGGGCCACGCTCATCTTCGGCCTGGGAATCCTGGTCGTCTACCTCACGCTCTCCGCGCAATACGAGAGTTTTGCGTTGCCCTTCATCATCCTGCTCGCCGTGCCGATGGCCGTGTTGGGCGCGTTGGGGCTTGTCTCGCTGCGCGGCCTCTCGAACGATGTCTATTGCCAGATCGGCCTGGTCATGCTCATCGGCCTCTCGGCCAAGAACTCGATTCTGATCGTCGAGTTTGCCGAGCAGCTGCGGCGCAAGGGCCGGACCATCGTCGAGGCCGCCATTGAAGGCGCGGAGCTGCGCCTGCGGCCGATTCTGATGACGTCGTTCGCCTTCATTCTCGGCGTGCTGCCGCTGGTCTTCGCCACGGGCGCGGGCGCATTGGGACGCCGCTCGGTAGGAACGACGATCGTTGGTGGCATGCTGCTCTCCACCGTGCTCAATCTGGTCTTTATTCCCGTGCTTTACGTGATCTTCAGCACGGCGCTGGCACGCCTGAGCAAAAAGCCGAGCGCCCTGCCTGCGGGGTACGAAGAGGAAGTCATTGCGGTTGGCGGTGAGCGATGACGAAGTCCTTGATGCGGTCGTAAACCTCGCTCGAGACAACGCCGCGGTCCAGCAGCTCCTGCTTCGACCGGTAGGGCCTGAAACGGATGATCCGTCCGGCCCAACTGTGCGTCATTCCGGGGACTTTCAGTAGTTCGTCGAGGCTGGCGTGGTTGATGTCGACCCGCACCTCGACGGGCGGCGGCGCCGGCTTTCGCGGCGCCGTTTGCCCCGATGAGGCCGGCAGCAGCGCCAGCGCCGCGATCGCGAGTCCTGTCCAGCGCATGTTCGGTCGCACCGCTCCATTTTCTGTCCGGCGTTTGCCTTGCCGCAAGAAAATCGTTCGGGGTTCGCAGGCGATTCGCCCATTCCTCGGTGCCGGAAATCCTGCAGACGGCTCAGGCTCTGGCGCCGCCGGCCGTCACCGCTGAGGATACAGGCTATGCGCGTGAGGCCGAGCGGCGGGCCGATCACGAAGTGGGAGCAGGTGGCGAAGCAGGAACAGTCGCAGGTCCAGAGCCTTGACATCCGCGCCCGGCGCCTCCACGTCGGCGATTGGGAGCGACGCGAATCCCGTGCCGAATGCCGGCGATCTTGAAGTCGCCAAGGCTCAGCTTGGCCTCGACTCCGATGAGCTGGACGATGCCCGAGAACGCGCGGGGCTCTCCAGCGCAACTTCGTCTGTCAACCTGCGCCCGAGCGGCACCGTCATCGATCTCCACGTTCGCTATATCGCGCGGGCTTCGCAACGCGTGGAGATGCGCAACCGCTTCTATCGGCTCGCCATCGACGTCCTCCACGGCTGCGCCCCCGCGCCGCTGCTCGCGTAGTCTACATGCACCTCTGACTGGCCAGCGCTCGCCGCCCGTCGTGTCTTCGATCACAGCAACGCCCCGGGGCCCAGCGCTAGAATTCCTCCCTTGCCGGCCTCCTCTTCGCAGGCTCGGCCGGTCCGGAAGGAGAGCGTTTATGCCGAATACCCGCCGT
>JASHTH010000170.1 GCA_030040655.1 Acidobacteriaceae bacterium
GAGCGAGTCCGGGAAGTTGCTATAGGACATCTTCGTCGTGCCCGTCGCCGGAGTGGACTCGCGCCCATCCCACATCACTGCACTTAGGAACCGCACGTTCGTCGCGGGAAGTGGCCGACGATACTGGGAAATCGTATCCGTCTCGCTGCATCCATAAGGATTGCTGACGTTCGTCACCTGGTAGTCCGCGTTGGCCGGCACTGCGAGCGCAATGCGGATCAGACCGCGTGTCCGCAAAAGACTGTAAGCCGATCTCCTACCTTCCAGCGTCGAAACGTCGATGTTGTGGTCGCAGTTCGATCCATCCACCGTACGGAAGATCGGATCCGTGCCTTGCGTCAGAAAGAACCGCAGATCGACATCCGCTGCCGAAACCGACATGCCGTCGCTCGGCTGATGGCATGTTCCACAGGTCCTGCCGTTGGTTCCCAGGTTTTGAAAGAACGGGCTCGTTTCATCAATTCCGGTGTTGTTGGCGCTATAGGTTTGCGATGCACCATTCGAATTGGGGAAAAGCACTCCGTTGGGAATGAAACTCGTGAAATAAGGGAATTGTCCGTTCAGCGCCGCAATGCCGATGAGCATTGCGGCGCCAACCAACGCTGCGCTGAGGGCCAGGCGCCGGTTTTGCTTGACTGCGGATAATTTGTATAGGTAATTTATGCTCCGAAACCGCTGAGCCACGCTTCGCATTCGTATTCCTCCCCTGATCTCCCATGCCGTCAGACACAGGCAAGAAGTCAGTTTTGAGATTTGCGAACAGGCATCGGCTGCCGTTCCAGGGATCGAGCGGGAATCGTGGTAAGATTTCTCCGACTTCCTGGTTTAGGCTGCTCTGCCAAATCCGAGGGAAAGCTAGTTCGCCAACCCCTCACATGTCCTAAGAATTGGCTCTCAAAAGTTCTCAAAATCTCTAAAAAGCCGGTTATGCCCAGTCTGACCAATCACTTGTACCAGTTCGGCGAGTTCACCCTCGACGCGCAGAGCCGGGTTTTGAAGAGAGCCGGGGCAACGGCGCCACTGACCCCGAAGGCCTTCGACACCCTGCTCTTGTTGGTTCAGAACGCCGGGAGGATCGTGAGCAAGGACGAGCTGATGAAGACGGTCTGGCCGGACAGTTTCGTGGAAGAGTCGAACCTGACGCAGACGATCTTCATGGTGCGAAAAGCGTTGGACGAGACCAGCGACCGGCGCTACATTCTCACCGTGCAAGGCCAGGGTTACCGGTTTCTGGCTCCGGTTACAGACTCGGCAAATGAGGCGCAGGAGCGGGTAGCACCCGCGGCTCCTGCCGATGCGGGAAGTATCGTCGAAACCCCTTCGTCCTCACGCACGCCAAGCGCCCGTGGGTGGAGGTGGGTCGTCATCGCCTCCGCTGCCGTCGCGTTTGTCCTGATCGTCGGGATCACCCTTTGGCTGTGGCATTCCCGGCGCGGTACTGCGCAGCCGGCTGTGAAAATCATGCTGGCGGTGCTGCCATTTGAGAACTTCACCGGCGACCCGGGACAGGATTATTTCAGCGACGGGCTGACCGAAGAGATGATCAGCCAGCTCGGGGACCTCGATCCGGCTCATCTTGGGGTTATCGCCCGGACTTCGGTGATGCACTATAAGCACTCGCAGGAATCAATTCCCCAGATCGGGAGGGAATTGGGGGTGCAGTATGTGATCGAGGGCAGCGTTCGCCGGGATTCGGAGCGGGTTCGAATTACGGCGCAGTTGATCCAGGTGAAGGACCAGAGCCATGTCTGGGCACGGGAATACGATCGCGATCTGGGGCACCTGCTGGAGCTGCAGGGGGAGATCGCGCGCGAAGTCGCCAACGAAATCGAATTGAGCCTGGGCGAGCGGCCACGGATCGAGACTGCGCAGGAAGCCGCTGCGCGCCCGCCAGGAACGCAGTCGTACGAAGCGTACGACCTGTATCTGAAGGGCCGGTACTTGTGGAACAAAAGGACAGCGGAGGGATTCCGCCAGGCAGTCGATTACTTTCAGCAGGCGATCGATAAGGACCCCAATTACGCGCAGGCCTATGCTGGGCTGGCGGATACCTACGGCTTGTTGAGCACATGGTACCTGGGGCCGCAAAACGAACTGATGCCGAAGGCGCGAGCCGCGGCATTGCGGGCGCTGCAACTAGAGGAAGGTCTCGCCGAGGCGCATACTTCACTAGCCCTGGTCGAAGAGAATTACGATTACGACTGGGCGGGGGCCGAGAAGGAATTCCGGCGCGCCATTCAGCTCAACCCGCAATATGCGACCACGCACCAGTGGTATGCGGAGTTCCTCTCCTGGCAGGGACGATTCGATGAGGCGTTTGCCGAGAGTTCGCAGGCGCAGCAGCTCGATCCTTTGTCGTTGATTATCGCCAGCGATCACGCGGTGATTCTGTATCGTTCGCGCCAATATGAAAGCGCTCTGAATCAATGCCGCTCGGCGCTGCAACTGGACCCGACTTACGATCATGCGCGAGATTTGATGATTCCCTCCAATTTGCAATTGGGAAGATTCGACGATGCGATCGACGAGATCAATCGCTGGGCGAGCCACGGAGAGGGGCCGTGGCTCTGGGCATGGGAGGCGGCTGTTTACGGGCGCTCGGGCCGCGCCGCCAGGGCGCACGGGGCCTTGGCGAAACTTGAGCAGGTTGCTAGTTCGCGCCCAGATCGGTACGCAACGCTGTTGGTGGCCTATTCGGGCACAGGCCAAAAGGAGCGGGTTCTCGATCTGCTCGAGAGAGCCTATGCGGATCACTCGAATGCGGTGGTGGAAATCAAAGTGAACCCGATCTATGACCCGATCCGCGGCGATCCGAGGTTCCGGGATTTGCTTCGGCGGCTGCGATTGGATCGGTAAGAGCTGGTCTATTCGGCACGACGAATGTCTTGGCCGGCGCAATTCGGCGTACAGAGCGCTGAAGGCCGCGTCGGCAGCCGGCTTGCTCCCGCTCTCGGCCGCCGGCTCCACGATGGCAGTTTAGGAAATAATTCAGTCGGCGAAAGATCGCCGAGTCGACGCGACCACCAGGGAGCGGCGACCTTGAGCGACGTCCAAGCGGACACTCTGTTTCCTAAACTGCCCTAGAAGGTTATCTTCACGCCTAACTGCACCTGCCGCGGCGAATTGGATGTGTAGCTAATGATTCCAAAATTCGGGTCGTCGACCGAAGTGTCCGGCGTTCCGAAAACCGGGTGATTGAGGGCGTTCTGCGCTTCCAGGCGCAACTCGAATTTCATTCCTTCGTGAACCTTCGACAGCGAAAAGTCCTTCTCGACGGACATGCTGGTGTTGAAAGCCAATGGAGACCGAACCAATCCCGTCACGCGAGGTGCGTCCCCCAGCGTATAAACCGGTGGCAGAACGAATACGTTGGGATTGACGAGGTAGCTGTTGATCCATACGGAATCCTTTCCGGCCCTGCGCGCGGGCTTGCCGACGATGTTGGCCCGCTGGCCTCCATAAGTTGGAATCGAGGTCCCGTCGTAGGTGGAGAAGTTCAGCGGACGGCCGCCGTTAACGCGCCAGATACCGTTTGTCTTCCACCCACCTACAATGGCGTCGAGTATCGACGGCATCTTGTTAAAGAACGTCCTGCCATGACCCACGGGCAGATCGTAGAGATAACTGAATTGCAGAACGGCGGGAATGTCGAAGGTGGAAAGGCTGCGCTCAAGCCAGGGCTTGTTCGGATCCTGAAGGCTGGTAAAGCTACCCAGCCAGGTGGTGTTATCGTCGGGAACCGAGGCATCGTCGATCGACTTCGACCACACGTAAGTGGCCAGGAATTGGAGGCCATTAGAATACTGCTTTTCCGCCATCAACTGCATGGAGTGATAGGTGGAGCTAGCGATCGGCCATGCATCGGTCGTAACTCCTCCGGGGAATTGAGGATAAGGAAGCAGCAGATTGAGTTCCTGTATCTGGGGAGCCGAAAGGTAGCTATTTGGATCCGTGATGATTCCATAGAAGGGGTTGTTGACCAGGTTGGTCAGATTGTTGATTTGGGCGAGCGAGTATCCTTCCACCTGCGGTCCCAAGTGATTGATGTAATTGGCGCCGGAGAAGTAGAGATGCGTGCCCTGCTTTCCCGCATATAGCGCGGTGAGAAACACCTGGTAGGGCAACTGCCTTTCAAACCCAAGGCTCCAGCTCTGTTCATAGGGCGTGTTTGTCACGTTGCGCAGCGGCCCGTTGGCGCCGTATCCCACGTCGTTCATCAGGCCCAGCTTGTTTCCCGGCGGCTCAATCAATCCATTGGGGTAAGGATTGTTTAGATGCAGGTAAGGAGTTGCGTTATCGTTGTTGTAAGTGATGATCGCGCTGGTGTACTGGTTGAAGCCTTGCGAGCCGTACGGTGCAACGCCCGTGGCGCCGGATCGCGGCTGCGAGTAATAGATGCCGTATCCGCCGCGAACCACGGTGCGCGGAGTAATCTCATAAGCGAACCCAAAGCGCGGCTGAATGTCGCGCCAGTCGTCGTTGACAATGGTGCGCTGATTGGGGCTGGCAAAGACTTCGCCGCCGTGCATCGTGGGCAGTCCCGGAACCTGAATCGGCGACACCACGGTGGGATCGAACCAGTTCTGGCGATTGAAGCGGTCGGTCCGGGGCATCGAAACGTCGTAGCGCAAGCCGAGGTTCAGCGTTAGCTGCTTTTCCACTTTCCAGTTCTCCTGGACATACCAGGCATATTGATGGTCTTCGGTGGCCGGCTGGTCCTGGATCTCGATGTAGGTGCCTGAGCTCTGCTGGCTCATCTGACCCATCATGAAGCTGGCCATGCCGTCGCCGCCGCACTGGGCGAATGCATAGGGGCAGCCCGATGATCCGGTCCGGTCGAAGCTGAAGATGCCGTCGGGTGCGTTGGTTTGGATGTAATTCATTTGGTGCAGGCGGCCTTCGAAGCCGAACTTCATGTCGTGATTGCCGAACACCTTGTCGACTGCGAAGGTAAGTTGTCCCGTGTCCTGGCCCTGTTTGTAGTTGCCATACGGATCACCGCCGATGTTGGTGTAGCCCGCCGTATAGTAGGAGTTCTGATCGATGAAGATAGCCGGCACGCCGATGAAGCCGTTTGCATTGAGGTATTCGGGAAATCCGAGCTTCGATAGCGGATCGGTAACTCCTCCGTCGCCGTTGTAGGCGCTGATGCGCTCCATTCCACGCGTGAATCCCAGGATCGCGGTGAGCTGCAGCGTGGGACTGAAGGTGTGAACGTCATTCAGCGTGAACAGGTGCGCTCCGGTACGATTGGGGCCGCCGGCGCAGGGATCGGCGAAGTTCTGGAAACAGTTATAGGCAACCGCGCTGGCCCACTGCTGCGAGTACTTGGCGCTGAGCAGGTTCTTCTGGCTGAAACGGTGGTCGATCTTGATATCGAATTGGTTGTTGGGGAAGGAGCCGGCTCCGGAGCCGATCCAGTTGTCGTAGATCGTCGGGTTGACAAAATTCGGGGTGGGCAGCGGGAAAAGATTCATCAATCGCTTCGCGACCGGATCGATCAGGTTACCGCGCCCGCCCGGCAACTGGAAGGGCGTGCCCGCCAACTTGGGATTTCCCGGGCTGGAGTAATCGCCGATCCGATTGTAGGGAATAAACGCGCTGCGTACCGGCCCCGCGCCTTGCTGATTGGCGACGTAAACGCCGGTATAGGGATCCCAGATCTGTCCCGCGGCCACGCTGCATTCGCCTTGGGAGTTGAACGAGCCGCCCTGCGCGGTGCACACCGCGCCGAAATCGCCGTTGGTTCGCTCGGCCACGGTGGGAACGCCCGCCTGGTAAGTGCCCGCGGAGGTTTGCAGCGTGGCGTCGTAATCGAAGAAAAAGAAAGTCCTGTTCTTGAGGACGGGTCCGCCGACGGTGCCGCCAAAGTCATTGCGATGCACCGGCGGCAGAGGAATTCCATTCAGATCGTTGAACCAGTTATTGGCATCGGTAAGCGTGTTGCGTATGAAATCGTAAGTGCTGCCATGGAATGTGTTCGTTCCGGAACGGGTAATCATATTGACAACAGAAGCGCCGGAAAACCCGTATTCGGCGCTGAAGTTCGACTGCTCTACGCGTAGCTCATCCACGGCCTCGGCGGAGGGCGTATACGTAACATTCGTTATGCCCCCATTCGGCTCATAATTCGTAATGGTGGCGCCGTCCATCAGCACATCGGCTGTCGAGTTGCGGCTGCCGTTGGAGATGAAGTTCGTGCCCGTACAACTCGTGTTGCACTGATCATCGGTTTCGGTCACGCCGGGAGTCAGCGCCGTCAGATCCAGCACATAGCGATCCACCAGCGGCAGGTCGTTGATGAAATTCCGATTCACGACCAGTCCGGTCGTGGCGTCTTCCATGTCGAGATGCTGGCTCTGGGACTTGACTTCGACGGTCTCCGTCGAGCTGGCAACCTTGAGGCTCAGGTTCGCGGTGGGATTCTCGCTCACATCCATCCGGATGCCGGTGCGCTCCGTCTTCTCAAAGCCACCCGTCTCGGCGATCACGGTATAAAGGCCGGGAGGAACCGAGCGAAAGATGTATCGGCCGCTGCTGTCGGAGGTGACACTCGTTCTGTACCCCTTTTCCTGGTCGAGCAAGGTCACTTTGGCGCCGGGAATGACAGCGCCGGTTGTGTCTGTCAGCTCCCCGCTGATCGTTCCGAAATAGCCCTGGCCGAGGGCTCTCAACGGAAGGATGAGCAGGAATGCGAGCAGGACGAATCCGAATACTCTTTGGCGATTGCCTTCGGCGGCAAACAACAACGCATTTGTCATGGCCCCTCCAAAACCGCAAAACATTATGGATCAGCACCTTAGCTTATCCGGTGGCTCGCAAGTGTGCTTAACCCGATGCATGAAAGTAGGGATCAAAAGGATCGGAAGTGTCAAGGGAAAAACTCACTCTGGATTCGGTGTTATGAAGGCCAAGACCGCCGCTACAACTGCAATCGAAGCTTGGCCCGCGTAAGCCCCCCGGCGATGCCGAGAATGAAGAGCGTGAAAACCGCCGTTTTGACGATTCCCGGCCAACCGAAGTCGAAGTGCGTATCCAACCACGTGAAGCCAAGCACTCCGAAAAGATAGGCGCAGAGATCGGGCAACAGGTAAGTGAGGAGAGTGTTCGCGCCGGCCGGATGCAAGAGGAACGCCCAGGATGTGAGCCGGTACTGGTCGCAAATCCAATAGAGCAGCGTAAAGACCAGCACGGCCGCCGCGACGCTCCACAGAGACCATGTTGGAGTGGCGCGAATCTTGGAGATGCCGAGCGGAGCGGCGAGCCAGCCGGCGACAAAAGCGATAACGGCGAATGCGATGGCCGAAGCGGTGGCGATTTTAGCCGCGGGCCGATCGCCCGTCCCGGGGCGCAGGCCGAGAAAGATCTGTGAAGTGACCACGCCGCCCATCACGATCGATGCGTGGGCTCCGTTGTCGAATGGCCAGAAGTAAATCGGGATTCGCAGCGGCAATCCGAAGACTCTGGCCGCGCAGCCCGCGTTGAGCAACACCAGAAGACCAAACCAGGCAGGAGCGGCCCAGCGCCATCGCCGTGTGGGAATATAGAGCACTGCGACCGCGAAATAGGCGAACGCGATCAGCCCGAGGATCTCAGGATAGGAGAAATCGATCCACGCAACGCGGCCGGAGTCTGTCGTCCGACGAAAGATGACGAGTGTGACGACAACGGCCGCAAGGCCCGCCACTCTCAGCAGTCTTGCATAATTCCGAAAGCGCTCCGATTTGGGATAGACGTTGAGATACAACCCGGCGCCGATGAGGCCGAGCAGCGCCCATTCGTTGGCGCCGATTGCCATGCGCGAATCGTCGGCTTTTTCGGCGTTGGCCAGAATCAGGCCCAGCACCAGCAGGCCCATCGAGCGAATTCCTACGTGCAACCAGAGCCTCCCGATCGACCCGCGCTTGAGCCGCTGCTCGACGGAGAGCGGCAGCGACATGCCGACGATGAAAAGAAAGAAAGGAAAGACCATGTCGACGTAGGTCATCGCGTCCCAGTCGGCGTGCGCGTGGTAGGTCCACCAGGGAAGGCCGTGCACATTGTCGGCGAGCGCGTTGACGAAGATCATCACCGCCATGGTCAAGCCGCGAAAGATATCGATCGAAACCGCGCGTGACGCGGCGCCGGCAGCCACGGGCGCTGCGGATTCGATGGCAGGTGCGGTGCTCATTGTTTTGCCACGCTCGTTGCCCCGTGAGTTCCGAATGAATCGTTAATGGCACGAAGCAAGGTCCCCGAGGGGTCGGCAGAATACTCCCAGAACATGACTCCGCCGAGTTTGTGGGAGACGATGTAGCGGCACTTGGCCGCAATCGACTCCGGGTCCTCGTACGAGACGAAGATCTGCTTTTGGGGATTATAAAGATAGGGAACCGAAGCACTCGCGTCCCAGTAGCGAGTGTAGCCCTGGTTCAGCATGGTCTGCGCGATCGTGGCATAGGACCCGAAGACGTGAGGCGCCTGTTTCCCGGGCTGGAACAAACCATGATTCGCGTCCGCAACCTGGCCCCAGACGTGGCCGTAGAACGGCAGGCCAAGAAGGATTTTACGGGCCGGCACGCCGGCCTTTTCAAAGGCCCTCACCGACGCATCGGCGGACGCCTTCCTGGGATCTGCCGGGTCCGCGAAAAGGGGAGCGTGATTGCCGGTGATGCCGTCGGAATCGGGTTCGTAGTAGTCGTAACACATCAGATTGACGGTGTCGACGTAGCGCTGCACCTTCGCCATCTCGGTATTGGCCAGGAAATCCTCCGAGGCTCCCGCGGCGATGGTGAGAAAAAGCTTCTTGTGTATCTTGCGGGATTCTTTCGCGAATCGCGCTCGAAGTTCTTTGAGCAGCAGCGTGAAGTTCTCCTTGTCGACGCTGCGATAGGGATGACCCCACCCCGGCTCGCCGGGAAACTCCCAATCGATGTCCAGGCCGTCGAGATTGTACCTGGCGAGAAAATCCATCACGCTCTCAATGAAGACCGCCCGGCTCTGCCGGGTGACTGCCATGTCGGAAAAGTTCGTCGACCACAGCCATCCGCCCACCGAAACCAGAACCGTGAGCGAGGGATTCTGCCCTTTGAGAGCGACAAGATACGCGAAATTCTCCGCGTCCCGGGAGTAGCCGGTCACCATGCGCCCATTCACGATATTGGCAAACGCGTAGTTGACGCGCGTCAGGCTGGCGGCATCGACCTGGCCGGGTTGAAATGCGTTGTTTTGCGGAAAAATGTAGGCGACGATGGCCTTGGCCGGCGCGGTAGAAGCTCTCGCGTTTAGCGCCGTCGCCAGGAGTGCGACAAACACAGCAAGTGAACAAAGTCGCGTCATGAGCCCCTTCCCGGTGTACAAACGATCATCTCTCATCTTTACAATGGGTGCGAGATTTTTTGCTCGCTTCGCGAAGGAGGCCGCGCCATCGCAAACCTCATGTTCTCGCTGCCAGCCGTCCTAGCCGGCACGCTCTGCGGTTCTTGTACGGCCCAAATCCGAGTGCTCGTCGATCAAGTCGGATACGAACGCACCGCGCCGAAGCAGGCGATCGTGATGGGATCTGCGCAGGATGCTCCGAAGACTTTTGCGCTGGTCGACGCCGAAACGGGCGCGACTGTTCTCCAAGTCGATCTCAAGCCGGCAGGACAGGTCTTCGACTGGGCAGGACGTGTCTTCTGGACAGCCGACTTTTCATCATGGCAGAAGAGCGGGCACTACATTCTTCGCGTTCATTCCAATAACGCACAAGTCGATTCCTGCGCATTCGCCATCGAGGACGATCTTCTCGAGCGCGAGACGCTATCGAATGTTGTCTTCTACTTCAAGGGCCAGCGTGCGAGCGGCGACTTCGACAGGGCCGACCGCCATCTCGCCGTGCCCGGAAAACCGGGAGAGTTCGTCGATGCGCACGGCGGCTGGTACGACGCCACCGGAGACTACGGCATCCATCTCTCGCACCAGAATCCAACTTCATACTTCAACCCGCAGCAGGTGCCGCTGGTGGTCTGGAGCCTGCTAAAGGGTTGCCTGTTTCTCCGGCTGAAGAGTTACCGGATTCTTCAATCGGGCGGCGACGACAACTTCATAGAGTACGGGCGCCGCATGCTGGACGAAGGGCTCTTCGGCGCCGACTATCTGGTGCGGATCAAGCGGCCTGACGGCTCTTTCTTTGAATCCGTCTCCGCGCCCGGGCCGGGCAAGCTGGCCAAAGACCGCGGGATCGGCAATCCAAACTGGCGCACGAAGATCAAGACCAGCAAGACCGACTCGACCGAGCAGATCGCCGCGGCAACCGGTGCTCATGCCTACGAAGCGAGCTTTCGCGCCGGCGGGGGGATGGCGATTGCGGCGCTGGCCCTGGCCAGCACCATGCCCGAAGACGGAGATTTTCCGCGCCAACGGTATCTTCAAGCCGGGGAAGAAGCCTTCGCATTCTTGAACGCGCACAATCGCGAGCTGCTCAATGACGGCAGGGAAAACATCCTCGACGACTACTGCGCCCTGATGGCGGCAACCGAGCTCTTCCGCGCGACGCAAAAGAGCGACTATCGCGCCTCAGCCGATGCTCGCGCTAAGCAATTGATGGCCCGGCTCACCACAGATGGCGCGTGGCGCGACTTTTGGCGAGCCGACAACGGCACGCGCCCCTACTTTCATCCTTCCGATGCCGGACTGCCGGTTGTCGCTCTGCTCAACTACTATGAGATCGCGTCGCCTGCGGAGCAGGCTGCCGT
>JASHTH010000171.1 GCA_030040655.1 Acidobacteriaceae bacterium
CGAAGATGGCGGCCAAGAACAGAACCGCGGCGAGGATGGCGAGATGCGTGGGTCCGAAGAGGCGGAAATTCGTCGGCGTTCCGGCGAGGAGTGCGACATCGAGTTCGGCAACACCATGCATCGCCATCGGCGCGGCTCCTTGGCGCCTTGAGCTTCTTCTTTCGCGCTCTGCCGGCTCGCGCACCTCCAACGCTGCGATGGGCCGCTTCTATTCTCTGCCCGCCGGCGCGGCTTGTTCGCCGAGCCCCGCGATGTAGCGATTCCAGATTGCAACCAGCGCCGCCCAGTCCGAGTCCGGAGGCGTCTCCAGTGTCGACTCGGTCCGGTGCATGAAGTAGAGCGCGGGAATGCCGATCGAGGGCTGCGCTTCCATGTACTGCCACCAGGTTTCGAGCGTGGTCGAGCTGGCGTTGTCGGTGTCCACGAGCGGCCAGCCGGAGATGTGCGCGATCCGCGCGCGCTCGCGCATCACGCCCACTACGTCGCGCGTCGCATACCAGATGTCGTTCAGGCGCAAGACGTCCGATGAATCGCGAAAGGCCGCGTTCGCCGTCTGCGTTTCAACCATGGCGTCAGGCTTCCAGCGATGCGCCTCAGTGTAGAGAATCTGCTGGAACCTCCGCACCGCTTCGATTCCGGCAAGATCCGGCGGCACCGGCAGTTCCGCCGCGCTCGGCGCCCACACCCAGTCTTCCTTGAATCCGTCGACGCCGGCGGTTTCGACCAAGTAACGGATCTGCCCGCGCAGGAACTGCTCGTACGCGGGGTTTCCCAGATCGGGCGCGATGCATTTGCCGTGTTCATCGTGGATGCACAGCTCACCGGGCAGGCCATCGGTGTGCGCGACCGGAACCCACAGCATCACGTGGCGGCCGCGCGCGTGCTGGGCAGCGACAAAGCCCTTCAGATCGGGCCACTTTTCGCGGTCGATATCGAACGAGCCGTATCCTCGCTGCCATTTGTCGTCAATGACAATGGTGCCGATGGGCAGCTTGCGCCGCTCCAGCTCAGCGATCCACGTTTCGTAATTCTTCTGCGTCGATTCAGCATTCGGCGCGCGGCCGTAGGGAACCGACTCGACCGTCTGCTCGGCCCACCCGCAGAAGACAGGCAGATGATGCCAGGGCACGCCGGGATAGGCCGCGTCCGTGGCGAATCCGCTCTGGCGCAGCCACCCGGTGTAGCGCTGGAGTGCGTCGAGAGCACTATAAGCGAAATGGATGGCCGCGACCGGCGAATGAAATTCGCCGCCCGTCGCCCCCGTGATCGACTGGTACCCGAGATAATCCACCCACCAGGAAGCGCCTGCGTAGCGCGAGCCGGAATACTCGAGCGCAGGGAAGCGATACTGGCCCGGTCGCGCGCCGACGCCAACGCTGGCCCATTCGCCGTTGCGATGGAAGGCGAGCATCAGCGGCGGAGGACTGAAGATTCCCTGCATCTGCACGGGGCGAAAGTCTTCCTCCGAGCCTTCGCGCGCGCCCGTGCCGAATCCCAGGGTCTGCGGCTCTGCAATGGAGAACTCCCACTGGTTGGCGAGATTCGGCGAAGGGCTCCAGTAGCGATCGGCCATGAGAGTCGTGTTCCATTCGGCTCCGTCGCTGATTCCCTTTTCCCATCGACCGGAGACGCCGTTGGAAAAGAAATAGCAGCGGCCGATTTTGCCCTCGCCCCACGCCGCCTGGTCGAATTCGATGTGATCGCCGTAAAGCCGCCAATGAAACTCGCGCCGTTTCCAGATCGAACTGGAGGCGGTTGCGACGATCTCGTAGCGCGCGGCCGTTTTGCCGCCTTCGTGCGGCTCGATGCGGTAATGAATCGCCGATAGGTGTTCCCGCGCTGTTGCCGAGTCCAGTCCTGAAACCAGTGGAAGGCGAAAAACAAGCTGTCCATCGGCGAAGATCTCGAGCGCCGGAACCGCGCCCAGCGGCGTCTCCCTGAGCAGGCGCACGCTGTAGGCGGCGAAGCTGGCCTGGAATGCTTCCGAAGATTGCGGGGAGAGCGTGGGCGCGGCCGGTTGCGGCTCCTGCGCGATAGCCACACGAAAGAGAACCGCGAATCCAAAAAGCGCCAATCCTGCAGGCCGGGTTCGCATCCGGTTTATCCTCATCGCTTGCCGCCGGGTACCCCAACCTTGGCGCGTCTTTGTTCTCGCGCCAAGGGTGGGATGAAATTCAATTACTCGCTCGCGTAGGCGATGCGGCCTTCGCTGATCGTCCATCGCACCTTGCCCTGCATCGTCCAGCCATCGAAGGGCGTGTTGCGCGACTTCGACTTCGAATCGCGCGCGCGAAAGACCCATTCGGCCTTGGGGTCGAAGACGACGACATCGGCAAAGCTGCCCACCGCGAGGGTGCCGCGGCCTTTCAGGTTGAGCAGCGCGGCGGGCTGCGCGCTGAGCAGGCTCAATACGCGGCCCAGCGGCAGCTTCCACTCCTGGTGCAACCAGCGCAGGCAGAGGCCCAGCGCGGTTTCCAGTCCGGTCATGCCGTTGGGTGCGCGCTCGAACTCGACTTGTTTCTCGTGCGCGGCGTGGGGCGCGTGATCGGTGGCGATGGCGTCGACCACGCCGTCGAGGATGCCTTCGATCATGGCGTCGCGGTCGGCGGCCGAGCGCAGCGGCGGATTCATCTTGGCATGGGTGTTGTATTTGCCGACGTGTTCCTCGGTGAGCAGAAAATGGTGCGGCGTCACTTCGCACGTTACGCGCAGGCCGTTGCGGCGCGCCTGGCGCACGGCGGCCAGAGCCGCTGCGGTGGATATGTGGGCGACATGCAGGTGTGCTCGCGAGTCGCGCAGATCCGCAACCAGGCGAATGTCGCGCTCGACCAGGCTCGACTCGGCCTCCGGCGGCATGCCGCGCAGTCCCAGCTTGAAGCTGGTCGGCCCCAGGTTCATGCACCCGCCGTTGGTCAGGCGCGTGTCTTCGGCGTGCTGGATCACGCTCAGCCCCGCGCGCGCGGCAGCGGCCAGCGCCTCGCGCATGACATTGTCTTTGAGGATGGGCAGTCCGTCGTCGGTGACCGCGACGGCGCCCGCGGCTTTGAGCGCTGCATAGTCGTTGAGCGCCTCGCCCTTCGAGCCGCGCGTGGCCGCGGCGATGGGAAAGACGCGCACCGCCGCACCGCGCTCCGGGGTCTGCATCCAGCGCGTGGTTTCCGGCGAATCGTTCACCGGATTCGTATTCGGCATGGCAGCGACGGCGGTAAATCCGCCGGCTGCCGCTGCCGCGGTTCCCGTGGCGATCGTCTCCTTGTAGCTTTGTCCCGGTTCGCGCAGGTGGACGTGCATATCGACAAGGCCCGGCGCCACGATGAGGCCGCTCGCGTCGAGCACGGTCCATTCCTCCCCCTGCGCGCCGTTCGCCTGTTTCCCCTTGCCGGGGCCGGCAATCTCGGCCACGCGACCGTTCTTGAGCAGGATGTCTTTCTTCGCGTCAACGCCCGCAGCAGGGTCGACGAGATGGCCGTTGCGGATCAAGATGGCAGTCACAGACGATCCTTTTGCGGAATTGCCCCCAGAGCCCGCTCCACCACCGCCATCCGTATTGCAACGCCGTGGCGCACCTGCTCGACGATCGCCGATTGCGGACCGTCGGCCACACCGGCAGTCAACTCCAATCCGCGAATGATCGGCCCCGGATGCAACACTAGCGCTCGCGGCGCGAATTCGCGCAACCGCTCGCCGGTGAGTTGGTATCCGGCTTGGTACTCGTCGAGATCGAGTTGCAGGCCGGCCAGGCGCTCGGCCTGGATGCGCAGCATCATCACCACGGTGGACTGCCGCAGCGCGGCCTCGAAGTCGCGCTCGATCGAAACGCCCGGGCCGGTCTGCGTGGCGATCTCGGGCAGTAACTGCGGAGGGCCGCAGAGCACAACGCGCCCGCCGAGCCGCGGCAGCAGTCGCATGTTGGAGCGGGCGACGCGACTGTGCTGGATGTCGCCAACGATGGTCACGGTGACGCCGGCGAGGGTGTCGGCCGTTACGTGAACGATGGGAAACGCCGATCCTTCGACTTCGCCGTTCTGCGCTGCGGAACGGCTCCGCTCAGGATGACGATTCTTTGAAAGCTCGGGATGACAACTCCTCGATTGGGGATCGAAGTGCGCGAGGATGGTGCGCAGATCGAGGAGCGCCTGCGTGGGATGCTCGTGCATGCCGTCGCCGGCGTTGAGAATCGGCAGACGGGTCGCTTCTTCCAGCAGCCAGGGCGCGCCTGAGGAGTTATGGCGCAGGATGATGGTTTCGGCTCCCAGCGCCTTGATGGTAAGCCCAGTGTCCTTGAGCGACTCGCCCTTTTCGATGCTCGAGGAGAGGCTCGAAATCAGCGTCGTGTCCGCGCCCAGCGATTTCGCGGCCAGCTCGAAGCTGGTACGCGTGCGCGTCGAAGACTCATAGAAGAGCAGCGCCACGCGGCGTTTGGCGAGGATGCGTGCGCGTTGGAGCGGATCTTCGCGATCGAGAGCCGTCGCGCGCTCGAGAATGCGGCTCACCTCGTCGAGCGCGAGGTCGTCGACCGAAAGCAGCGAGCCCGGATGATAGGGAAACGGCGAATCGGGGATCGGCGGCGTTTGAATCGGTCGGCGGGCAGGTGCGACTGCGGCGTTCATGTTCAGGGTCCAGGGTCCAGCCTCCAGCGTCCAGAAGCGAAGCACGCTCCCAGAGCTGAATGCCGAGAACCAAATGCTAGGAGCTAAGAGCTGCCTTTCTCAATCCGTTCGTTCCACGAGCAGTACTTGCTCGTCGTTGTCTACTTCGCGAAACTTCACTTCAATGATTTCCCGGCTACTCGTCGGCACATGCTTGCCCACGTAGGTGGCCTCGATGGGCAGTTCGCGATGGCCGCGGTCGATGAGCACCGCCAGTTGCACGCGGCGCGGCCGGCCGTGATCGAAGAGCGCGTCGAGCGCGGCGCGGACGGTGCGACCCGTATAGAGCACGTCGTCGCAAAGCACCACGTCGCGGCCTTCGACGTTGAAGCCGATGGCTCCGGGCGTCACGACGGGGCGAACATCGGTCGTCGAAAGATCGTCGCGATAAAACTGAATGTCGAGCGTGCCGGTATCGACCGGACGCTTCTCGATGCCGGAGATGAGCTTGCCCAGCCGCTCCGCCAGCGGAATGCCGCGTCGCTTGATGCCCACCAGCGCCAGGTCTTCGCTGCCGTTGCTCTTCTCCACGATTTCGTGCGCCAGCCGAACCAGGGTGCGCTCGATCTCCGAGGCGGACATCAGCCTGCCCTTGATGCGCAGGGGGGGTTGCTTTCGCTCTTCGCTCATGGGATTCGTTCGAAGCTTGCTCTCGCCGGATGATAGAAGGCTGCGCCGCCAGGGGGCAAGCTGTGGAGAAGTGGGCCCGACGGTCAGCTTGGAGGGTGCGGGCTTTTAGGGCAGTTTAGGAGATAGTGTGTGTGTTCGGACGTTGCCCAAGGTTGCCTCTCCCTGTCGGTACCACCCCAACGACGAAGACATGTCGTTGGGAACCCCGGTGGTCGCGTCGACTTGGCGATCTTTCTTCGGCTACATCATTTCTTAAACCGCCAAAGCTCGTACTTTACCGGGCCCAAGGAACATTCGGGGACTTTAGCAGTGTCTGATACGGACTGCATCGAGGGCTCTGTAACAGGGCACGACCTCAGTCGTGCCAAAAGGGCCTGGAATGAACGGGGCTTTAGCCCCAGAGGACCAAGTGTCCCGTCCCGATCCGCGAGTTCCTGAATTCATCAGAGACGGACTAG
Organism: Acidobacteriaceae bacterium; assembly: GCA_030040655.1. Classification (GTDB taxonomy): domain Bacteria; phylum Acidobacteriota; class Terriglobia; order Terriglobales; family Acidobacteriaceae; genus Telmatobacter. The sequence goes on from JASHTH010000171.1 coordinate 5,738, forward strand.
CCTTGGGGCCGGCGCGTCGCCATCAGCCGCGCTCCCAGCGCGCCCCCGGCCACCGCAAAGAATACGAGCGCCGTGACCAGGAAGAGCACGCCGCCCAGCGCCGCGCCGGCGCGGCCCTCGGCCGACAGCAACCAACCCTGATAGACGGCAATGGTGTGCGCGTCCACGCCGGCCAGCGCCCACTGGCGGCTCATCTCGTCTTTCACCATGCCATCCCAAAGTTTGTCGATCTGGCTGCCGTGGTGCAAAACGAAACGCATGACCAGAAGCGAAGCTCCGGTGGTTCCCGCCGCAGTCCAGCCGCCCAGCAAGCCGGTAACCAGTCCAATGCGCGCACCGGCGCCTAGCGTAATCCACGGCGCCTGCTGGCTGCGCACATAAAGCACCACCGCCCAGGCCGCGGCCGCCGCCATCCAGAAAACGCCGAGCAGGCTCACCGGCGAAAGTCCGCTGCAAAGCATGCCGGCCGGGATGGCCAGTAGCAGAACGAGGCGCAGCGCCGGCTTCCACAGCACGACGCTGGCGTCCTGCACCGCCTCGTTCCAGCGCTCCGGGTTTCCCGCGCCGGCCGAGTCTTCTGCCGAATACACCAACTGCGGCAAGCCACAGGTCGGGCAATAGCAGTCGCCGGCCTGTAAGGTCCCGTGACAGCGATTGCAGGTCGACTCCATACATCTATGAGCCTATAGCATAGGGGAGGCAGGAACGCACTCGGGATCAGGAACGCATCCCAGAGTGGGACCTTTCCTGGTCCTTGAGGCAATTCGGCACGCTTCCGAGCCGCTCGGCTTCCTGAGGATCGAAGCCTTGGGAAAGGCGGAACCGCTTTAGTCGCTTTTTCCCTGCTCGGTCCCGATCGGCAGGTCCAGCGAAACCAGGGCAAATCGCGTTTTGCCGTCTTTAGGTTCCTCAAAGCCGACGATGTGCTGGTGGCGCTTGGAGCCGGCCTTCAATTCGTACTGGCCGGAGCCGGTATGGAATCCGCCCTGGTCGATCTTCACGTTCCCGTTGTTTTGCTCGTTGCAGGAAAGCCCTTCGGATGTCGTCGACGGGGCGCCCACCGGCGAATTTCCCTGGCAGGCGATCACGTCGCCGTACCGGGCCAGCGCCTTCTTATAAAACGCAACCACCTGGTCCTGGCTGTCGCGGGTGGCATAGCTGACCGCCCGCACGCGCAACTCCCATTGGCCGAAGCCGAGGTGCACGTCGGCCGATTTATGCTGATCGTCGTTCTTCACTTCCTCGGAGCCCGGATAGCGCGGCAGCCCCAGGTCGGCCGCCGTGGTCTGGTCTGTGTTTACGTGGATTCCGCCGAACGGCGTGTCCACCTGCACCGTCTTCTCTTGTCCGTTGGCGTCCTTCTGCACATCGACGCGGCATCCCGCAATCCCAATCAGCAGTCCGAGGCCTGCCACGCAAACAAATCGTTTCCGCATCATACCCATCGCCTCACCTGCAAACTATACGGCCGGCGCACTCGATCGGTTCCCAATCCGGCAGCCGTCTGCGATACGATCTTTCGTTGCCACTTTCTTGCCGAATCCGGGTTTGTAACCAGGAGAACTTCAGCCTTGGATTTCGATGCCATAGCGGACACCGCTTAGCGGTTGCACAGTTGCAATACCTCGGAGCCACAAGAGCCAAGCGGCTCTTTCCTCAAGGAAGAGCCGCCTTGAACCGCGCCCGAAACTGGGTACAGCGACTATGGAACCGCTCGAATAGAGCCGCGACTCGCTGATGCGTAGGTGCAGGCCATTCCTGTTCGCGCCTACGCAGAGAACCCGGGGCCGCCGCAGCTCCTGCTGCGCTGCGCTCCCATATGGACTCTGCGGAAATCCCATCCGCGGCGCCGAATGAAAGGAAGTCTATCCATGCGTCTCATTGCTCTCTCGCCCATCCAAAAAGCACTGTTTGCCGCCGCTGCGGCCCTGGCTTTGGTTTCTCTTCCGTGCTTTGCCCAGGATGAAATTCCCAACGCCGCGCGGCTCGGATTCGTCTCCGGCGACGTCTCCATCCAGCCCTCAGGGGTCGACGATTGGGGCCAGGCTTACCCGAATCTGCCGCTCGGCCCCGGCGACCGCATCTTCACCTACGACAACGGGCGCGCCGAAATCCAAGTAGGACAGAGCTTCGTCCGCATCGGCCCCAACACCGACATTACCTTCGTCAGCGACTTTCCCCAGGCCATCGTCTTTGGAATGGCCCAGGGAAGCGCTCATATCCATGAGACCGGACTGTGGCTCGACCAGACGTTCCAGGTCAATTCTCCCAGCGGAAACGCGACCATCCTAAATTCGGGAGACTACCGCGTGGACGTGATGCCGGACCAAGGTGCGACCGTCTTTACGGCCCTCGTGGATGGAGAATGGGTCAATTGGCTCGATGTCTCCGGGCCGATCAGCCGGTATGTCGAGAATGGCTGGGCCCTCGAGTTGGTCGGAAGCAATCCCGCCGCCTCCTATTGGATGCAATCGAACCCTTGGGACGATCTGGATAACTGGAGCCGCAGCCGCGACGCAGCCTACGCGAATGCGGTCTCGCTCCGCTATGTCAGTCCCTACATTCCCGGAGCGGTGGAACTCGACGCGGCCGGCGACTGGCAGCCGGGCACTCCGTACGGCGCCGTCTGGTTTCCACGCAACGTTCCTTACGGCTGGGCGCCTTACCACTATGGCCACTGGGTGAACCATTTCCCGTGGGGCTGGATGTGGGTCGAGGACGAGTCCTGGGGCTATGCGCCTTTCCACTACGGGCGCTGGGTTTCCATCGGTGGGCGCTGGGGATGGATCCCCGGGCCTCCTGCCGCGCGTCCCATCTTCGCGCCCGCGCTGGTTGTCTTTGCCGGCGGAGTCCAGGTCGGCGGCGTCGGCGTCTCGGTCTGGTTCCCGCTCGGTCCCGGCGAGCCGTATCGGCCGTGGTATCCTTGCCCGCCGCACTACATTGACGCTGTCAACATCTCCAACATCACCGCCACAAACGTCGTCCACGTGCAGACCACCTACGTGAACATCGTGAACGTCACCAACGTCACGAACATCACCTACGTGAACCGCACCGTTGGCGCGACAGCGATGAACCAGAGCGACTTCGCCGCCGGCCGGCCGGCCTCGCAGGTGGCCGTGAAAATCGATCCTCAGCAGCTGCAGCACGTGAACGTCGTGGCGCAGCCGACCGTCAAGCCGTCGCCTACCGCGGTCATCGCGCGCGCGCCGGCGCGTCCGGTTCCCGTCAAGGCAGAACGTCCGGCGTTGATCAATGCGCAAGGCCAGTTGGCTACCGCCAAGCCAGGAGCCAGGCCGGTTCCGCCGCCTGTGAAGCCGATTCCTGCCGCCCGCCCGCTTGCCGGGCGCACGGTGATGTCGGAGCCGGCGAGTGCGACCGCCAAGACTCCGCCCAAGGGCGTAGTCGCTCCGGTGCGCGCCGAGGTCAGGCCGCCGTCCGCCGCTCCGGCGCCGAAGCCGGAAGCCACGCCAACTGTCAGGCTGGCCGCCCCGCCGCCCACTGCACGCCCGGCGGCCGCACCTGCCAAGCCGGAAGCGCATCCGGCTCCGGCAAGGCCGGAGGCCAAACCGGAAGCCCAGCCCGCGCCGGAAAAGCCCGCAGCTCGTCCCGAGGCGAAGCCGGAAGGTGAGCCTGAGGCCAGACCGGAGGCCAAGCCCGAGGAAAAGCCCGCACCGGCTCATCCTGAGACCAAGCCGGGTGAGAAGCCCGCGGCAAAACCGGCTCCCAAGCCGGAGGACAAGAATAAAAAGCCCGAGAACAAGAAGCCGGAAGACCAAAAACCGGAATAAGACCGTTCCAATCGCCTATGCGGGCCGCTGTGCACCCTGCGCCGCGGCCCGCTGTTCATGTCCAGTTTTGGCACGCCTTATATTGATCCACATGGGTACGGGATGGTCATCCGCCGCGCTCCTTCTTCTTGTATTCGCGGCTCCATTTGATCCTGCTTCTCAGGCGCAACGAGGCGAGGCCGATTCGAACTCGACGGTTACGATCCGCGTTCACGTTGACCGACCGACCGGCGCCTACGCTCCGATCTGGAGCTTTTTTGGCGCAGACGAACCAAACTACATTTACGCGGCGAATGGAAGGAAACTGCTCGGCGAACTTGCCACCCTAAGTCCCGTTCCGGTGTACTTCCGCGCGCATAACCTGCTGACCACGGGCGACGGCCGGGCCTCGCTCAAGTGGGGCTCGACCAATGTCTACACGGAAAAGTCGGATGGAACGCCGGTGTATGATTTCACGATCACCGATCGCATTTTCGACACGCTTGTGGCCGAGCATGTGCGGCCGCTGGTCGAGATCGGCTTCATGCCGGAAGCCCTTTCGACCCAACCTGAGCCTTATCGCCACAGCTTTCCCCAGGGCGATATCTTCACCGGCTGGAGCTATCCGCCGAAGGATTGGGCGAAGTGGTCGAAGCTTGTGGAGGTCTATGCCAAACATTTGCGCAACCGTTATGGCGCGCAGGCAGATGACTGGCTCTGGGAGATTTGGAATGAACCGGATATCGGCTACTGGCATGGAACGCCAACCGAGTACGACCGGCTCTACGATTTGAGCGTTGCGGCGATCCGGGGTGTGCTGCCCCACGCGCGAGTTGGCGGACCGGAGGTCACGGGGATTCATCCCGGGCGCTCTGAGGCGTTTCTGCGCCAGTTTCTCGAGCATTGCGCGCACGGGGTGAACGCTGCGACCGGCGGCACCGGCGCTCCGCTAGACTTCATCAGCTACCACCCGAAAGGCAGTCCGCACTTTGTGGACGGTCATGTGGAGATGAGCCTGAAGACGCAACTCGAGGCCGTCGAAAATGGGATGAAAGCCGTGGCGAGCTATCCGGAGTGGAAGCACACGCCGATCATCCTTGGCGAGAGTGACCCTGAAGGCTGCGCGGCATGCCAGGGAAGCCAGAATGGTTATCGCAACGGCCCTCTCTATGGCGTGAGCGTGGCGGAAGCGACGATGCGCACCGATGAATTAGCGCGCCGCAACGGAGTAACCGTGGAAGGCGCGGTGACTTGGGCTTTCGAATTCGAGGACCAGCCCGCGTTTGCGGGGTTCCGCGAACTTGCCATGAATGGCATCGACAAGCCGGTGCTGAGCGTCTTCCGCATGATGGGCAAGCTAGGAGCCGGTCGGGCCGGCGGCCAGTGGGTGAAGACGGAAAGCACCGGAGCTCTGCCGATTGCGCGCATTCTCGGCGACGGTGTGCGCGACGCTCCCGACGTGAATGCCGTGGCCACACGCAACGGACGCGAGGTGGACGTGCTGCTCTGGAATTATCACGACGACGATGTCGCGGCGCCTCCCACTGCGATCCATCTCATGGTGGATGGTCTGCGCGGCAACACAGCCAAAGCCGAGGAGTTCCGCATGGACGAGCTGCACAGCAATGCCTACCGCGCGTGGCTCGAGATGGGAGGGCCTGCGCATCCGGATGACGCACAGACCCGGGAGCTCGAAAAAGCCGGGCAGCTCGCGCAGACGCAGCCGGAGCACACGATTTCGGTGCGCGATGGGCGGACGGTGATCGACCTTGATCTCCCCCGCCAGGGCGTGGCGCTGACTCGAATTGAAAACTGAATTGCCGAAACGGGCACGAGCGCCGTAGTATGTCTTGCGAAACGTTTTCAGAGAGGATTCTTGCTTATGCGCTTTCGCGGACTTGTGTTGCTTTCCCTCTTTGCCGGGGGATTCTTGACTCTCGTTTCTTCGCCGTCGGCTCGAGCTCAGTCCGAGCAAACCACCACCGTCGCGCCAGCGCCGCCGATGGGCTGGAATAGCTGGAACTACTTCGCGGAAAGGGTCACCGACAAAGATATCCGCGCCGCCGCCGACGATTTGGTTGAAACCGGCATGAAAGACGCCGGCTACATCTACGTGAACATCGACGACACCTGGGAGGCCGAGCGCGACGCCAGCGGCGTACTGCGCACCAATTCCAAATTCCCCGACATGAAGGCGCTGGCCGACTACGTGCATTCGAAGGGGCTCAAGATTGGCATCTACTCCGGCCCCGGACCTAAAACCTGCGGCGGTTACACCGCCTCGCTGGGTCACGAAGAGCAGGACGCGAAGATGTACGCCGCTTGGGGTATCGACTACCTCAAATACGACCTGTGCAGCTTCATCCCCGCCGTGATGGAGAAGCAGGCCCCGAACGACCAGGCCGCGCAGATGCGCCTGATGGAGGCCGCCTACGTGAAGATGGGCAAGGCCCTCAAGGCGACCGGAAGGCCGATCGTATACTCGCTCTGCCAGTACGGCTGGGATGCGCCCTGGGAGTGGGCGCCGGCGCTGGGCGGCAACCTGTGGCGCACCACCGGCGACATCGATCCGACCTGGGATCGCATTTACACCATCCTCAGCCAGCAGGAGGGGCTGGAAAAATACGCCGGTCCCGGCCATTGGAACGATCCCGACATGCTCGAAGTGGGCAATGGCAAGCTCACCCTCGCCGAGAACCGCACGCACTTTTCCATGTGGGCCATGCTCGCCGCGCCGCTGCTGGCCGGCAACGACCTGCCCCACATGAAGCCCGAGATCAAAGCCATCCTCACCAACCGCGACGTGATCGCCATCGACCAGGACGCGCTTGGCAAACAGGGCTCGCGCATCTACTCCGACGGCGAAGTGGATGTGTGGACTCGGCACCTTTCCGGCGGCTCGCTAGCCATCGCCGTGATCAACGCGAACGAGAATGGCCGCTTCGCCTCGCATCCTTTCCACCTGAACCTGGCCCGGCTCGGCCTGCACGGGCCGCAGCAGGGGAAGGATCTTTGGACGGGCAAGGAGATTCAGCTCACCGATCACATGCCGATCGAATTGGGAGTCCACGACATCCTGCTGGTGCGGATCGAGCAGCCGAAGTAGGGCCGAGGGACCAAGGGACTGAGGGACTGAGGAAGTGGAGGCCACGGAGCTCGTTTTAAAAACCTGCTTGAAAGGGCACGGCTTCAGCCGTGCCGCAGGAAGTCCACAATTCTTGCGGCTTTAGCCGCCCGGGGGCGGGTTTTCCCTGCTTTCGCCGCCATTTTTGAATCACGCTCTAAGAAGAATTGTGACAGGGAGTTACCTAACTGATCGCTTGAGCTATGGCAGTTTAAGAAATTCTGTAGACGAAGAAAGATCGCTGAGTCGACGCGACCAGCAGGGAGCGCCGACCTTGAGCAGCATTCCAAAGGGACACACCATTTCTTAAACTGCCCTAGCGCTCTGTGAAAGCTGCGAGGCCGAGTTTTCCCGCGAAAAACGAGGTTCCGTGCAATCGAAGCGGGTGTATAGTTATGTCGCGCTCACCACCCGACGGTTATGGCAGTTTAGGAAATCATGTAGCCGGAGAAAGATCGTTCCGTCGACGCGACCACCGGGGTCCTCAACGACATGTCTTCGTCGTTGGGGTGGTACCCACAGGGAGCGGCGACCTTGAGCAATATCCAGACGGACACACTGTTTCCTAAACTGC
>JASHTH010000172.1 GCA_030040655.1 Acidobacteriaceae bacterium
TGGCCACGGATCTGAGCTACCCACTGAGGAGGCAGTTTTCGGAGGATGTCCTGCGGCTCTGGAGGATCTCGCGAAGCTGTCGGGCAGTCCATTTTGTTGCTGGGCGCCGACGGCGGCGCAGGGCTAGAATCAAGCACTTGGAGCGATTGGAAAAAGCGGGCGACGTGTTCAGGGGTGTGCCAAAATGGGCACACCCCTTGTATTTTGTGCAGCCCTTTTTCACAGGGGGAGCATCAGAAATGTGTTGCAATGTATCTGAAATGACGATAGGATATGTAGGCGATGAACGGTGCGCTGTTGAAGTGTGCCGCTTCTTTATCTATTCCATCCATTCCAACTCTTGGCAAGAAATGAGGGGATTTTCCAATGGCAACCAGCGGAGTGACACTGCAGGGAGTGACACTGCAAGAAGTACCGGCAACAAAGGTCGAAAAGCGTCTCAATCTGATTTTGTCCGCCGGCGTTTACGGAGATTTGAGCAAAATGGCGAAGGAGCGGCGCACTACGATGACGGAGATCGTACGGCTTGCGCTGGGATTGATCAAAGTCGCCATTGCCGAAGCCAAGCAAGGCCATAAGCTCGTCGTCGTCAGGGAAGACGGGGAAGTCTTGAAGGAACTCATCCTTCCGGGTTGAATGCGGCCGATCAGATGCCGAGGCCGTGCGGACCGAACTCCGGATCTTCGAGCAAATCATCGATGCCACCGGGAACGGTCCCATCATGTCGTGCAGAAGAGGGGATTTCGCCGTCGGGTCCCTTTCTGACTTCGTCGATCCCGTACTCGCGGTCGATTTCGATTAGCTCGACCAACCCGTAGCCTTGCTTGAGGCTTCGCGAGACGGCGAGCGATTTCGTAACGCCGACACGCCAGAGGTCATTCAACTCGGAGGCCGCTCCGAGCAGATGGAGAAACCTCCCATCCACTCCGGGGTGGCCACGCCTTTCGTCGAGTAGGCCGACAAGAGCGGCAATTGACGCGATTTTGTCCTCTGCCTCGTCAAGGCCGCGCTCGATTGCTATTCGGATGCACTTGTTGCATTTCTCTAGCTGGCCGTCCCGGTCAAAGACCACGCCGGCAGTTGCGCCACAAAATGGACAGGGATTGAAACTCATCTCGACCCAAAGTCAGGAACTCGACGCGGGCGATCGAAACTTGGAGTTTTTGTCGAGAGCAACCCTCGGCACGTACGGGCTGCGCCGCGCACGCCCACTGCCTCGGGCAGTTGATCTTCCTGACCCTCCGTAGGGAATGCCTAATCATACATGAGCTACATCCATTGCGCCTCTCATATCTATGCGTCCTTTTTTGCCGAGTTAGGAATTTCAAAATTCAGGCTTGCGGGACGAGAAACTCTTCTTTCACAAGACTCGACATCGAATGAAGCTGTCGTTCCTCTTGAATCGCTCCCTGTGAGTCCGCATTGTGCGTCTTGTTACCACTTCGCTTCGAACTCACGGAAGCGCCGTTCCAGCTCCCACTGCGCGGCCGCCTTTTCGCTTGCGTCGAGGAAAGCTTTGCAGGCTGCCGAAGGTCTCTCCGCTCCGAGCGGCTGGCCTTTGCAGGCTGTGACTGGTGCGATAAATGCATCGCGCGCCGCCCAGAGGCTGTCGCCGGGCAAAAACTCGTGCTCCATGCCGGTGCGGGCGAGCTGCTTGAGGTCGGCGTAGGTAAGGTGGTAGTCGAGCGCGGCGCGCACATATTCATGCGTGATGTCGATGCGGCTCACACCTTCGTCGTCCGTCGAAAGCGCCACCGGAACATGCGCGGCACGATACAAAGGGAACGGATGGTCGGCGCCCTTGACACCGAGAATGCCTTCGTTCGAGCTCAAGTTGATTTCGACCATCACGTGCTTCTGCGCCATCTCCTTCAGCAGCCCCTGCGCGTCGTCTTCATACAGTACGTCGACGCCGTGGCCGATGCGCTCGGCGTGGCCCTGCTCGACCGCCTTGCGAATGTGGAAGCGCAGCCCCTCGGGCGGCACCAGCCCCGGAACCAGTTCGCCGGCATGCAGGGTGATATGTACCTTGGGATAGACCGAGTGCAGATAATCGAGCATGTGCATCTGCAGCGTGTAGTCGCGCATGGAGATGAAACCGTCTTCGGGCTGCACGAAGTTGATGCCCACGAAGCCGTGGGCGTGAGCATCCATGCTGGCCTGGATCGTTTCGAAGCCGAGCAGCGTTTGCGCAAAGACGATCTCCGGCGCCGCCTCGCGAAGGATCTGGTAGATATAGCGAATCTCGACGCGGCAGGCGGGTGTGGCTTGTGGCGTGTCGCAGTTTTCGCGCTGGCGGCGCAGAATCTCGGCGGTGCGCACGTCTTCCTGGTCGCCGAAGACATCGTCGCGCAAGCCATGGGCGAGCAGGGCCTCGCGCAGCGCGGGCAGATCGGAGTTCCAGCCAATTTCGTGCGCGATGGAAGCGGCGTGCTCGAAGGGCGGCGTCTCCATCAGCTCGAGATACTGCTGGTTCTGCGCGGCGGCCAGGCTGGCTACCTCGTCGACCCACTCGCCGATGTGTTTCTTGCCCAGGCCGCCGAAGCGCGCGAAGGTGGCAAAGAACTGATCGTGGCCGCTCCAGCCGGGAGTGGGAACGAAGCTACGCATGGAGAAGGCGTCGACCAGCTTGTCGTAGAGGTCCTGATTCTTGGGAACGTCGGCCGCGGGAACCAACGGCGCGGTGCATGGAGGCTTGACGAACTTGAGCGCCGCGGCGTCGACGCACAGGCCGTCCTCGCCGGCGGCGCGAATGAAGCTCTCGGCATACACCGCTCCGGAGAGATGCACGTGCAGGTCGGCACCTTTGGGAAATCGAACGAGAAAGGCGTGCAGCGCGGGCCCTCCGGCGGCAACGGCAGCATCGTAAGCGCGCGCGGCGCGAAGCTCCTGGGCGGTCGCCGACGCGGCCGTCTGACCTTGAAGCGGAGAAATGGCAACGAACGTGAGAGCGAGCAGGACAAGTCTGCGCATGGTTGGCATCCAGTGTAGTCGAGGAATCGACGGTTTGTGATCGGATCGAAGAATGCCGCCTGGCAGGCCGATCGACCAGCCATCGTCTGTGGATGCCGTGATGCGCGCGCGGAGATTGCCATTCAGCCGGACCAACGACCCGCCTGCGCGCGCAGATTTTCCATTCTGGGAGCAATCCGCATCCGGTGTCGCCGCGCAAGGGGTTGCAATCCGGTGTTGCTACACAAGGAGCTCCATCGCGCGAGGGATAGAGGCTGGGGGCCGCGATCGAATTTGGCCGGCAAGATTGGAATTCGATATACTTGAGTGG
>JASHTH010000173.1 GCA_030040655.1 Acidobacteriaceae bacterium
GCTGATGGCGGCAGAACGGAAGGTCCACGCGGAGTGTCCGGATGGCCCCAGCTTCGCGGACCAATGTCAATGGTTCTTCCGCCCACGAGTCTGAGATCGCAGCGCAGCGCTCGTTTTCATGCCGCCCAATGGTAATCTGACCCCGTGAAGCTTTGCGCTTGCTGCTTCTTCGGGCGCCTCCATGTGCCGGCGCCGGAGCCCGTCTTCTTCCTTGCGCTCCTCTTCGCTATCGCTTTTCCCCGGGCCTTTGCGTCGCCGGCCGCCGATCGTCCCGATTCCACTCCGACGCTGGTTTTTTCCCGGTTTGCGCCAGGCAAGCCGCTCCACATGGTCGCATATGGCGACTCGCGATTCACCGACCCCTCCACGATCGTGGGCACCAATCCGCGCGTTCGCGAGTGGTTGGCCGCGCGCATTGCCGAAGTTCATCCTGCGGTGGTGTTGCTCACCGGCGACACGCCGTACTACGGCGCGAGAAAATCCGACTGGAGAGTTTTTCAGGAGGAGACCGCGTCATGGCGGGCTCAGGGCATCCTCGAGTTGCCAACTACGGGCAACCATGAGATCTACGGTGGTGCCAGACAGGGAATCCTCAACTACCTGGCCAATTTTCCCCCGATTGCGGACCACCGCAATTACTCGGCCCTGCTGGGAAATGTGGAAGTGATTTCGCTTGACTGCACCATCCCGGGAGGCCCGTCCCAGCCTCAATCCCGATGGTTTGCCGAGCAGCTCGATCGCATTCCCGGCCAGGTCCAGTTTCTGCTCATCCTTTACCACATTCCCTGGGTCGCCGACCCGCAGACGCGGCTTCTCATCAATGTGCCTTCCTCGAGCGCCCTGGTGCTGCGCGGCATTCTCGAGTCCCGTCTGGACCGCATTCACGCCAAAGTGGTTGTATTCAACGGGCATATCCACAATTACGAGCGCTTCGTTCGCAGCGGCGTGGAATATGTGGTTACGGGCGGAGGCGGCGCCGAGCCCTATCCGATCCTGATCCGCGGTCACTCGGATCTCTATCGCGATACTGCATTTCCCGTCTATCACTACCTGACGGTCGATGTCGATGGCGGCCGGTTGCACGCCGTGATGTGGAAGATCCGAGACCCCGGCGCCGCGCATCTATCCGTCGAAGCGAAAGATGAGTTCACGCTGACCGCGCCAATCCAAAAGGAAACGGCGAAGCCCCGCACGACTCCACCCGGGAATCCCTGATCGGCCCAAGTGGGAGCCGAAATCGGTTATTGGCTCGAGATGAGAACGGCAAAAAGCAGGAGCCAGGCAAGGCCCATGGCATGCCAGTACCACGCCGTGGTATCCACGGCGACCTGCCGGTATTCCACCCGTTTGAACCACGCCAACGTGCTCAGGCACACGAGGAGTCCTGCCACGCCCAGCAGCAGGTGCGCGGCATGGAGACCGGTGATGACGTAGAAGAAGTAGCTGGCCGGCGTGGAAAACCGGTCGAAGGCAAATCCCTGCGCCGTCAACTGCTCCCAGGCCGCGACCTGGCCGGCCAGGAACAGCCCGCCCAGCACTAGCGTCGCCGCCAGCCAGGGCAGGGCTCGCCGCAGCGCCGGCTTGCCCAGGCCGAGCCATTCTTCCAGCACGTCCAGCTCGCGAAAGATATGGCGCCGCGCCCACTCCATGGTCAGGCTGCTCAACAGCAGAACTGCGGTATTGAGAAAGAGGATGGGAGGCAGATCGATCGGGTGCCAATCGCCAATCTGCTCGTGCGAAATAGGATTCAGCCGCATCCCCGACTGCCGCGCGTAAAAAATGATCACCAGCACGACAAAGAAGATCATGTCCGCCGAGAGTGCCAGGAAAACGAAGAACCGGACCTTGTTGAGAAGTTCCCTGGGTCCACGCCGTTCGTTTTTCCAATCGTCGTCGCCTCCGCCGCCACCGCCGCCGGTGGGACGCCGCGAAACGGGCGGCTTGCCGCCTATGCCCGGTTCTTTCCGTTCCGTTTCCGCCGGATTATGCGTGAAGGTCGAAGGCATTGGCGACCCGTGAGAACGACATTATCCCACATTTCGTTGGACGCATCAGCGTCCTGTGGGGATGGTTTTCGCTCTTCCTCAATAGGTGCGGCTCAATCTCGCTTGGATTCAGCATCTTTGCGCCGAAAGCGATTCACGATCTCCACAAAGAAGCGATGCACCCGGCGATCTTGGGAAAGCTCGGGATGAAACGTCGCGGCGAGGATGTTTCCTTCGTGCACAAGCACAGGAAATCCCTCCCGCATGGCCAGGGTCTCCACACCTTCCCCAATCTCCACAATGCGTGGCGCGCGAATGAAAACCATCTCCATGGGACCGCCGGGCAACGTTGTCGGCGCGGTCAGAATCGACGAGTCGATCTGGCGTCCGTAGGCGTTTCGCTCCACGACTGCATTCAGCACGCCCAGGCTGCGCTGCGTGGGGTTGCGGACTTCTTTCGCCAGCAGAATCGTTCCCGCGCAAGTGCCGAAGACCGGCCGGCTCGCGCAGAACTCTTTCAAAACCTCGAAGAGGCCGTGCCGGTCGAGAAAACGCAGCATCGTCGTCGATTCGCCGCCGGGCAGGATCAACCCGTCGAGTCCCTCCAGATCCTCCGGCTTGCGCACGTCCACCGGCTCGGCGTCGGCTTCGGCGAGCGCAACGGCATGCGCGGCGTAGTCGCCCTGGATGCCCAGGACGCCGATGCGGGGATATGTTCCGCTCAACGCTGCCTCCCGGGTGGACTTCTGAAAGGGTCGAGGACCTTCACGTCGAACATCGCAAAGTGCTTGATATTACGGGTCACAACGACCATTGCATGAACCCGGGCGGTGGCCGCAATCATTGCGTCTTCGGTTAGATCGCGTGACTTTCCGTGAATTAGCCGCGCCCATTCTCTGAAGATCCTTGCGTCCAACGGTAGCACTGAAAAAGAGGAGAGAATCCGATCGATGAACCGCTCGATCTCCTCCGCCTTTGCAATGTCCTGGCTTCTTGTTCGTTCCGCTCCTGCCTGCATCTCACCGATCACTACCGCAGGAATGGAGAGATCTTCGTCCGGCACCGAATGTAGCCAGGCGACCACCCCTCCATGGGGTTTTGTCTTCCGCAATTCAGAAACAACATTTGTATCTAGGAGAAACATTACGGCTACCGGAATTCGCGTGGAGGCCGCAGGCGGAAGGTTCCACGAGGCGGGATGTAGATGTCATGGGGACCGCTGGGATCGAGCAGGATTTCTTTCAGTGTCGGTCTCGCTCGCGCCTTTAGCCTCTTCCATTCTTCGATTGGCACAACAACAGCGGTCTCTACGCCGCGCCGGGAGACGATTTGCGGACCTTCTTTGAGCGTGGCATCGAGCAGCTCGCTGAAGCGGGCTTTTGCGTCGCAGACCGGCCAGACCATGATCGGGTTCCTCTCAGATAGTCATATCACTAGTCATTTCGTACGTCCAATTCCAGCGAATCGAGACGCATTCGGAAGAGGATCTGCAGGGGCGTGGCTCGCACCAATCACTGTCCGGGATGCTGCGCAACCTTCTGCTCGTGGACGCGCGCAATCGACTCGATGTGGATCGTCCCGTCCACCATGCTTCCCGTGACGCGCACATTCTCGGCGGCGAACTTCGCGGCCCTCGATTGCGGCTCGAGCACGTAGACGTCGTTCCCATACCAAAGGCCGTACTGCGAACCCTGCTTGACGCAGCGGCGCACGCAGGCGCGGTCCGGAGTCATGGCGGAGGTTCGCTGGCAGTGCGTTCCGCAATGCGTATCGGTGACAAATCCGTCCCACGTCTTCTGATTCTGCGCGAATCCGAGAGAACCGAACGACAGGAACAGCAGAAGAGCGCCGAGAGATCGCATAACGACCCGTCCTTTCTGTCGCGTCCGTCGCGTTGACCGTCCAGTCTCGCTGGCAGTCCTCACCAGCCCCGCGTCTGCAGCAATTCCTTCTCTTCGATCGCCGCGGCAGCCAGTCCCTTCATTGTGCCCGTGACCTGCTCGCTCACCTCGGCCAGGATCTTGGGATCGTTGAAGTGCGTGGTCGCGACCACAATGGCCTTGGCTCGCGAGAACGCCTCTTCGCGCTCCTCGGGGTTGCGCGGCGCGCCGACCTCCTCGCGCTTGCACAGGCCGAGCCCGGCATCCTTCTCCGTCCACAACTCCACGTCGAGCGGCGTGGCGCGCTCCTTCATAAAGATCCCTGAGCCGACAAAGATCGCCTCGGCGCCCAACTGCATCATCAGCGCGGCATCGGCGGGCGTGGCGATCCCGCCGGCGGAGAAATTCGGCACCGGCAGCTTGCCCGACTGCGCCACCATTTTTACCAATTCGTACGGCGCCTGCAGCTCTTTGGCCGCCGCGTACAGCTCCTGCTCGGTCAAGACGGTCAACTGCCGCATTTCGCGCGTGATCTGCCGCATGTGCTGCACGGCGTGCACCACGTCGCCCGTTCCCGCTTCGCCCTTGGTGCGGATCATCGCCGCGCCCTCGGCAATACGCCGCAACGCCTCACCTAAATTCCGCGCGCCGCAAACGAAGGGCACGGTGAAACCGGCCTTGTCGATATGATGTTCGTCATCCGCCGGGGTCAACACTTCGCTTTCATCGATGTAATCGACGCCGAGCGATTCCAGAATCCGCGCTTCGGTAAAATGTCCGATGCGCGCCTTGGCCATCACCGGGATGGAGACGGTTTTCATGATTTCTTCGATCACGGCGATATTCGCCATACGCGCGACACCGCCTTCCTTGCGGATGTCGGACGGCACGCGCTC
>JASHTH010000174.1 GCA_030040655.1 Acidobacteriaceae bacterium
AGCACCAGCACGTGACCGTTCGGTAGCGGAGTCACGTCGTGATGAAACGTCGACAAATTACCCGCGATGCTGGGGCATTCCGTACAACTGGATGGAGCCGATTGCAGAGCGGCATTCAGATCTCCAATGTTGATCTCCCTCACCGTGTCTCCGGCCAGGTCGATCTCGCGAATTTCGTTGATCGGGGAGGTTCCGCCAGGGGGAGGGCCAAGCACGATCAGAATGTTCCCGTTGGGGAGCATCTTAAACCCGGCCAGATCCTCCTCGAACGGGTCGGGCACGTAGTAGGTCCAGATCTGATTCCCCTCGAGGTCGAACGCCGCCAAGCCATTCAGCGGGTTTGTCATCTCGATGCCGGGTTGCACCTTTGTTGGCTGGTAGGTCGTCGCGGTTACCTTTTCCCTATAGTTGACCGGGGCGGTGCGAATGGATCCTGTGGTGAAGGTCTGATCTCCTGCCGGGTCGGTAACAAATATGTTGTCTCCCAAGATCACCGAAGCGATCATGTGATAGGTGGTTTGTTCCATCATTCCCGCGACAAAGACGCTGACCTGGCCGTTGTTGCTGTCGGTCGACTGGTACCAGGTATCCAATCCGTAGCTTGTCGTCGTCCCAAAGCGAACCTTCATGCGGCCCGGGAAGGGAAGCGTCATTGTATAGAGCGCGACCTGTTGATTGATGGTCGGGCTCACCGTTCCTTTCTTCAGCACCGCGGAAATTCCGGTTACAAGGACCGTACTTGGGTCGCCAGGATCGGCGTTGGCGTAATTCATTTTCAGAATGGTGTCCTGCGCACCCGGGTAGGACGGTTTGGCCGGCAGATACTGAAGCACCTCGTCGCAAGTTTTTCCCGGCGCCAGCGTCGTGCCGCAGGATTTCGAAGCCACGATCGAGTAGCTCGGGTCGCCGGAGAGGCTAGGACTCAACGTCAGGGTCGCCGTTCCCGTGTTGGTTACGGCTACGGCGGTCTGTGTGAGCTTGTAGCCGACCAGATTGTTGCCGAAGTCGAAGAATAGCGTGCTCAACGACACCGTCGTCGTTGTGGAAGCTGCGCTGGCTGCAGCCGGCGATTTCGGAAGCCGCGGAGGGCTGGCCGAAGCAGGTTGGTTTTCGGCCGCAAGTAGCGCGACCGGAAACACAGTCGCCAGCAAAAGCGCGACGACCATCTTCCACGCAAGATTCTGTCGGATCGAGGCGTGTCCAGCGATTCGTGGTTCAGGTTTGGAATTAACACACCTGCCAACTTGGTACTTCTGCATGACTCCTCCTGGTCGAGTCTTTAGGTTGAGGGTTGAATCGGCGCTTTCCTTGGCAGAGAAAAAGAGGGACACTGCGTGGCCCAATGAGTTTGGCGGGGCTTGGTAATCTCTCCGACGAGTTCGGGCAATAGCCTGGGAGAAATCCTTGTTGGCAAGGAAAACAAGAGCAGAGGCGAATGTCAAGCGGTTTTCGCGAGGCAGGATCGCAAAAAGATTCCCTGGCGATACGAAGAATCAACGAAAATTTATTTGCTTTTTCTTCGCTTTCTGGTCCAATTTGGGATATGCTGTCCTGGCAACATAGGAGGTTGCACGATGGATTTCAAGAACGAACTATTGATCGAATTCGACCGCGAAGTGAAACGAACCCGCGCCATCCTGGAAGCGATTCCGGACAACCCGGACTGGAACTGGAAACCACACGAGAAATCGATGCCGCTGGGTCGGCTCGCCGGCCACATCACCGACATGACGGGCGATTGGGCAATGCACACACTTACGCAGGACAAGCTTGAGTTTCCGGCCGACCACAAGTGGGAGCAGTACTTTCCCGAATCAAAGGCCGAGCTGCTCAAAAGATTCGATCAACAGGTGCCGAAAACCCGTGCGGCGCTCGCCTCGGTTCCGGCCGCAAAGTGGGATGAGCCGTGGAAGTTCATCTTCGGCGATCAGACGTGGATCGACCAGCCCAAATCTGAGGTTTACCGCGAGATGGTGATCAGCCATCTCGTGCACCACCGGGCGCAGCTCGGCGTCTACATCCGCCTGCTCGGCGCCAAGCTGCCGGGAACCTACGGGCCGTCGGCGGACGAGATGTAAGCAAGGGAAGAGAGATCAGAGGTCATAGGTGCAGAACCCGTAACCCAAGTGAGTTCCTTCGTCGAATGCATTGCCTGCGTGCGGCGTGGAGATGTCTGCAGGGTGTCTCTACGCTCACGCTGTGGAAGAGATGCTCACCAAAGCGGATTCAGTTTCAAGCCGGCCGCTCGTGCGACTTCGCGCTGGCGGAGATCGAAGCTGTAGAGTTTCTGTGCGCCGAGTTCAAGCGCTGCGGCTACATGGAGCAAGTCAACTGTGCGGATGCCGATCCGGGGCGCATAGGTACGCGAAAGATCGCGCGCCCGGTGGAGCGCTGTCTCAGGCAAGGGCGTTAATTGAAAGACCGCGGACCGCAAGTCAGCTTCAAAACTCTGAAGGGAAATGGCTGCCTGTGCGCGGGACATCTGCTTTCGGAAGACTCGCAGGCCAATGGCGTTGACCGTCTCGAGTTCGGCAAGGAGCGACAGCGCCATCGAGTCGCGCGTCTGCCTCAACATCGCGGTGGCCGGCGCCGAATTTGCATCCGGGCAATAGAGAGAGACCAGGACACTCGCATCGAGGTAGATCATTCGTCGCGATCCTGGCTCACAATTTCTGCGCCGGTGTGGGGCAGACAGAGATCGCCGAACTGCGATCGCAAGCGGGCCAGAAAGTCAGGCATCGGGGTTCGCTTTGGAGTTTCGGGCACGAGGCGGGCGATCACTTTGCGCCGCTTGGTGACGCGAAGCTCTTCGCCCCGTTGGAGAAGCCGTTCCACTTTCTTAAAATCGTAGCGAAGGTCGCGCACCGAGACATCTTTCATGTATCACATTTTAGCATCACATTGTGGTAATCGATGCGGGCCTTCCCGTACGCTTGATGTATGCCCTTCGCGTTTCCCAAGACCTATCCCATTCTCGATTCGTCGATCCTTCCCAAAGACCGCCGCGCGGAGTTCCTCCTGGATTTGGGCCGATCGCTCGCCGAAGCCGGCGTCACGCTGCTCGAGTATCGCAACAAGACCGGCTCCGACACCGAGATTCTCGCCGACGCCGAGGTCTTGCGCCGTGCGCTTCCAGCCGGATATGTGAGGCTGATTCTCGACGACCGGGCCGACCTCGTTGTTGCGACAGACTTCGACGGCGTGCATGTGGATGCCGGCGATGTCAGCCCGGCGGAGGCGCGCCGCATGCTCGGGCCCGGCCGCATCGTGGGCGCCTTTGGCGGCTGCGAGACTCTCGTGCCCGGCATTCTTGGCGAGCCGGTCGACTACTTTTCCATTGGGCCTGTCTTCGCAACGACAACAAAACAGACGTCCAAGCCGCTCATCGGGGTCGAAGGCGTAAGCCGCCTTCGCGAGCAGGCCGGGCCGAAGCCGATTCTTGTCGCCGCGGCAGGAATTACGCTGGCGACGGCTCCCGCAGTTCTGGCTGCCGGAGCCAATACGGTCGCGGTATCCGCGGCGATCTTTCGCGCCGCCAATCCGGCTGCGGAGTTTCGCCGTTGGCGAGCTGGTTTGGGCTGAAGAGGCTGCGGTCGAACTCACCGAAGCACGTTCTTGAGAGCTCAAGATCGCAGGTGAAATCAAAGGAAGCAAACCCTGTTTAGCAGAGTTGAAAGCGTGAGCCCAGCCTTTCCGCTCGCCGCAGCGAGCGGAAAAGGATGTGGCAACCCCGAATTGTGGGATGGGAAGGAATGCTTCCGGAGAAAAACACGATTCAGTGGGCGCGGTCGGACTTCTTCGGCCGGCCACTGAATAATCCGTGGTTCTTTACCGGGAAATTGACCATCTTGGGCGCGGCAGGCAGCGTAAACAGAAAACGGCTGCCCTTGCCGGGCTGGCTCTGTGCCCAGATGCGACCGCCATGCTGCTCGACGATGCTGCGGCAGAGTGCCAGGCCAAGTCCCGTTCCGCCCATATCGCGCGTGTCCGACGAGTCGCCCTGCTGGAAGCGGTCGAAGATACGGTCCAGCTTCTCCAACGGAATGCCTCGGCCCTGATCCTGCACGTGGAAACAAATCTCCTGTGGTCCGGCGGGGTGAGCGACCAGACGGATCAAGGTCTCCGGCGGCGAGAACTTGATGGCATTCGAAATCAGCTCGTTGAGCACCTGCAGAATGCGCTGCTCGTCGGCCAGGACGGAAATGTGGTCGGGAGACTCGATGCGGAAGTTGATATGCGACTTGGTGGCGACGGACTGAGAATTTTGCGCCGCCCGCCGCAAGAGCGATTGCGCGTCGACCGGCTGCCGGTTGAAGGCCAGCTGGCCCTTCTCCATGCGATTGAAATCGAGGATGCCGTTAACCAGCCGTACCAGCCGGTCGCAGTTGCCGATGGCCATCTCCACCATCTGTTGCTGCTTGTCGGGCCGCTTGTCGAACGAGCCCGAGGAGAGAAGGCCGAGCGAGGCGCGCAGCGAGGTAAGCGGAGTGCGCAGCTCGTGGCTCACCGTGGAGATGAACTCATCCTTCATGCGGTCCAGCCGGCGCCGCTCGGAAACGTCCTGGAACGCCACCACCATGCCGCACACCACGTCGTTTTCCACCAGCGGCGCGGCGCTGTACTCGACCGGAATCGAGGAGCCGTCCTTGCGCCAAAAAACCTCGTCTCGGGTGCGAATCTGCTCGTGGCGGCGCATCGACTGGAAGATCAGATTGGTGGCCTTGCCGGCCGGCGTGCCGTCGGCGTTGGAGTGATGAATCAGTTCGAAGACGTCGCGGCCGATCAGTTGATCGCTGGTGTAGCCCAGGATCTCGGCCGCGGCCTTGTTGATGAAGGTCAGGTTGCCGTCCAGGTCGATGCCGTAGATGCCGTCGCCCACCGACTCCAGGATCAGCTCGCGCTGGTGCGTGGCCAGGTGCAGGGCTTCTTCGGCTTCGTGTTGCTCGGTTACGTCCATGCCGTGGTTGAGCACGATCAACTGGTTGTCGGGCAATTCCATCAATTTGCTGCGAAACGCGATGTGGCGGTTTACGCCGTCGCTGCGCCGGACGCGCAGCACGCCCTGCCATTCCTCTCCCGGCCGCAGGGCGTGCAGGCCTTCCTGAAAGATCGCCGCCCCGGGCATTTCGAGGAACAAAGTCACGGAGTGGCCGATCAGGTCCTTGATGCGATAGCCAAGTGTCTCGGCCGTAAAAGCGTTCAGCGACGTGAGCCGCCCTTCCGCCGTGCAGGTAAAGAGGAATCCAAGGCTGTTTTCCACCAGCTGCTTGTAGCGCGTCTCGCTGGAGAGCAGCGCCTTTTCCACCTGGCGCTGGTCGGTCACATCCTGGCCGGTCACGATCAGGTATTGCAGATCGTCACTCGGCCCGGCCAGAGAGCGCAGCGTCCAGCTCACGCGCCGGGTCTTGTTGTCGTGAGCCCTCCACAGCGATTCGTAGGGGCCCGAGACCTGGCCCGAAGATGCCTCCTGGATGCGCGCGGCAATCCAGGCGCCATCCACGCCCTCAAGGAAATCTTCGAAGAAGGGCCGCCCCACGGCATCGGCCAGGCTCAAACCGGTCAACTGTTTGCAGGGATAGTTCATGCGCACGATGTGGCCGGCGTTATCGAGCAGCGCCACCAGCGCCGGAATCGAATCCAGAGTGGCGGCCACGAAGCTGCGTTCGATGGCCAGGGCGCGCTCGGTCCGTTGGCGGGCCCGCTGCGCCTGCTCCTGCGATCCGATGCGGCTGTAAAGTTCCAGGCGCGTCATCACCTGGCGGCCCAGGATCTCGAGCAAGTGCAGATGCAGGTTGCTGAACTGGCTGGGCGCTGCCGTGAGCACGGCCAGCGTGCCGACGATCTCCTGCGCCGTATTCACCAAAGGAACTCCGGCGTAGGAGCGGCAGAATCCGGCTCCGGGAAGAGGGATCCCCTGCGGAGGGAAACGCGAATCCTTGGTGGCATCCTCGATCAACATGGGCGCGCCGGATTCCAGCGTCCAGTGGCAGGCCGTCTGCGTTCGTATCTGCTCGGCGCCCTCAAATCCGTGACGCGACTTGAACCATAGACGATTCCCGTCCGTCCACGCGGTGTATGCGTAGTCGGCGCCGCACAGCGCGGCAGCGAGCCCGGCCAACTCGTCCAGCGCGGGGTCAGGGCTGCGATCCAGAACATCGAACTCCGATCGCGTAGCCATCCTCACCTGCTCTCCGGGCTTATCTTCGTTAATTATGTACATATAGAGTTATCAGGTTTCCACCCTAGTATCGAGGAAGCTTGGGGGGTTTTCTCTCGCACAAACGGGGAGGTTTGCGAAAATCTGCGTACAACTTAGGTACTTCAGCGGTGCAGGTTACGGGGGAGTTGTGCGGCAAGAACTCTCGATATCCGGGTGGCTCAGTTTTCCATTGGGGCTAGCGACTCGAGTTCATTCTTGAGGCCAAAACGTATGGGCTGACGCCCGTAGCCCTCAAACGGGCCGGAGCCCGTACCCTCCAAGGGAACAGAGTCCCAACCTCCCAAATGACCCACCGCTCGGCTCTGACCCAGATGTATCTAGTAAGTAAACAGACGCCGGTTAAGGCTGGACGGGAACTCCCGCGTTGGCTGGCGGGGCTTCCGACGAGGTCGCCGTCGCGTTCCGAGCAAGCGCCTTTTCTGCCATCACCTTCTGCGCGGTGGTTTCCAATGCCTGAGCCTCGGGCAGGTAGGTAATGGCCTTCTGGATCATCGGATCCCAGTCGGCCAGCGTGCGCAGCCCTTCCAATTGCCCAAACTGGTAGGTGAAAATCTTTTCTTTGATGCTCACCTTCACCCAGTCCATCACCCCGTTCAGGTCCTCATTCGTCCAGGGAATCCCTTCGCTGGTGAGGTAAGCCTCGAAGTCGCTCAGCACCGGCTCGTCGACTTTGAAGTTCTTGTCCACCGTGCGATTCGCCAGGTAGCGCGCCGCGAAGTGGAAGAAAACATTGTGGTAAAGGAGCCGGTCCTGGAAGTCGTTGCTCTTGGGGCTCTCGATTTTTTCATCCGGCGTAATGCCGCCGCCGCCGTACACGGTCCGCCCGGAATCGGTGAACTTGACCTCGCGGTTGGTCGAGTTGCTGGGAAGCGCGCCCGCGTGGTTGTAGTAGTAGTCGTAAAGCGAGACACCGGAGTAGTTGCGCTGAATCAGCCGGCCAGAAGGCGTGTAGTAGTGATACGTGGTCAGCGCTAAGCCCGTGTTTTCGCTCAGGTTATAGACGGTCTGCACCAGGCCCTTGCCGAAGGTGGTTTCACCCACGATCAGCGCCCGGTCGTGGTCCTGCAAGGCGCCGGAAACGATCTCGGCCGCCGAAGCCGTGTTGCGGTTAACCAGCACGACGATGGGGAAGGCTTTGCCATCGTTCCCGTGAGTTGCGGTGTACTCCTGCGGCGGGTAGGCGCGCCCGCGCTGCGAAACGATGGTCTGGCCTTTGGCCAGCAGGTGATCGCATACTTCCACCGCCTGGCTCAGCAGGCCGCCGGGGTTGCCGCGCAAGTCCAGGACCAGCCCCTTCAGATCGCCGAAGCTATCGATGGCGTCTTCCACTTCGCGTGCCGTAGTCTCCTGGAACTGCGTCAGGTGGATGTAGCCAACTCCGGGCCGAATTTCGAAAGCCAGATCGACCGAGGGGTGGGGAATCTCATCGCGCACCAGGTCGAAGACCAAGGGCTTGCTCTGCCCATCCCGGACCATCGTGACCTGGACGTGCGTCCCTTTGGGGCCTTTAAGCGCCTTGGCCACCTGGTCGGAGCTCATGCCCTCGGTCGATTTGCCGTCGACCGCCGAAATCACGTCGCCGGGCTTGATGCCGGCCTTGAACGACGGCGTATTTTCATACGGTTCGATGACGTAGATCTTGGTGTCCTGCTGTTGGATGACCATGCCCACGCCGTAGTAGCGCCCGTGCTGGTCCTCGCGCATCTTGGCATAGGCTTTGGGGTCGTAGAAGTTCGAATGCGGGTCCAGAACCCTCAGCATCCCCGGAATGGCGCCGTCGTAAATGGCCCCATCGGCCTTGTCGCCCGTGATCGGCTCGGCATAATTCTGCTCCACCAGCGCGTAAACGTTGGTAAAGGAGCGCAGGCTGTCGCGCAGCTGGCTCTCATCGGACGACGATTGTGCGCCAACCCTCCGCTGCAGCACACTACCGACCAGGGCGCAAACGAGGAGGAACAGGATTGCGGAGAAAAATGCCCGACGGGCACTCGGCTTCATAGGCGGCAGGAACCTCCGGACAGCGAGTCCGACAGGCGCCCCGGCGGGCTTGCGCAGAGGTCCCGGCTACTCGGTGCTGGCGTCAAGTATACCATCGATTCGTTTGACGGCTGATCGCGCCGCTGCGGTAGCCGCTTCCGGCGGTAATGCTCGCCTCACGCCGCCGCGACCCGGCGACGCACTTGCCAAAGGGAGCAGAGCGGAACTATACCTATAGGCCGCAGACGCCCGCCACTTCGCCGTGCGGCCAGAATCTTCCCTGGAGATCGAAACGATCCGGCTCCAAGAGAGCCCTCCGAGGAGGATGTATGGCAGCGATCGACATGCAGGAGTTCGTAAAGCAGTGCCGGGCAGCGAATCCGCTGTTCAAGGAGAACGTTTTTGCTTCGCTGCTCGAAAAAATCAAAGCCTACAATACGAATCTGAAGCTGGGGAATCAGGCCAGGACCCTGCAGTCCGAGGCCGGGATTCAAATCCTCCTGCGAAATCTCTCCCAGGATTTGAAGACAAGATATGCCAAGGCGCTCGCCTACATTCAGGCCAAGATCAAGGGCGCTCTGGCGAGACCCGACGAAACCGCTGTCTTCAAGCTCTCCATCCCCATCGCCAGCCGGTCATCGCCACTCGATGTTCGAGGCGAAGGCTTTCCTTCTCTGGCGGCGATTCAGGAAGTCGGCCGCAACCTGGCGATCATCTGTCCGCTCGTCCATGACCTGGCGAAGTCCGACCACGAAGGTCCTCGGCGCAATTGGTTCGCCCAGGAGTCGCTTCGCGAAGTGCATTCGTCAATCGTCAACTTGGACCAATATCTCAACCGCCAATGCACGGGAATCAGCTTCAAGGTTCTGCGCGTGGGGGGACGCTGCGACGGTGAAACCGTGGACAACAGCCTGGCGGGGCAGGTGATCCGAGCGGTCATGGTCGGTCACGAAGACCGGCCGGATTATCGCAAGCAAGGCGGCTATCTCAAAGTTCCATGGGGACTCAGAATCTTTTTCGGGCCGCTCTACTTTTCCGTGAACGAACATTACGACGCCGTGCTGAAGACCGTAGCCATTTATCGCTTCATGACACTGTTTCATGAGCTGACCCACAAGATCCTCAGGACCCAGGATAAGGTTTACGAATTGTCCAACTGCCTGAGCATCAAAGATACGGCCAATGCGGTAATGTGCGCCGATAGCTGGGGATATTTCCTGACCGACTACGCTAATACCAGGAATCGGCTTCCCGGTTAGCGCAGGGCTTGAGCTACCGGAGCTGCGAGCCGCCGCAATCTCGGCCTTTCGCCAACACCGGGAGAAAAGAGTGGGGCAGCCCGGCTTCGATGCGCAGCAACCGTGGAGCCGCTTTACTCGCAGCGCAGAGCTGTCATCGGGTCCACGCGAAGGGCGCGGCGGGCGGGGATATAACAGGCCGCGAGCGCGACAACCAGCAGCACCACCGTCACTGCGAGGAAAGTCGCCGGATCCGTCGGCCGGATGCCGTAGAGAAGTCCGGCCATCAAGCGCGAGACGACGAGCGCACACACCAGTCCGGCAACGGCGCCCGCGGCGACCATCCTCATTCCCTGGCGCAGAACCATGCGCAGGATGGTTCCTCGCTGGGCTCCGAGCGCAAGTCGAATCCCGATCTCCTGCGTGCGTTCGCCGACCGCATAGGAGATGGTCCCGTAGATTCCCAACCCGGCCAGCAGCAATGCCGCCGCGGCGAAAAGCGCGACCATCTCCATGGTGAATCGGCGCACGGAAAGAGAGGCCGATACCG
This sequence comes from Acidobacteriaceae bacterium, assembly GCA_030040655.1. GTDB lineage: Bacteria > Acidobacteriota > Terriglobia > Terriglobales > Acidobacteriaceae > Telmatobacter. The sequence goes on from JASHTH010000174.1 coordinate 9,986, forward strand.
TCTGGCCAAGGGTCCGCGGCTCAAAGACAGGGATCGTCGGATCGACGGACTGCACTTGCCTGCGAACCATCTCGGGGATGGCCCCGGTGTCCAGATGTCCGCGCAAAACGATAGCCAGATGTTTGGCTCGCACCTGATACAGGCTGACATAGACCTCCGGGATTGCCGGCTCGGAGACGGATTCCGTCCTCGCGTTGGCGATCACGCCCACCACCGTGATCCAGGTCTCGCTCTGCGGGTCGAGTTTGAGGTGCTTGCCGATCGGGTTTTGATTCGGCCACCAAGTCTGCGCCATCGTTTCGTTTATGACGGCGACTTCAGGCTCTTTCTCGTTGTCCAAGTCGCTGAACAGGCGGCCGCGCAGCCGCGGCATGCCCATGGCGTGAAAGTACTCCGGCGTAACCACAGAGCCATCGACCATCGGCGTCGCGCCGCTTTCGCTGGGGCGTCCTTCCAGGATGAGCGGGAAAGTGCTGAGATCCCTTTTTACGTGATCCAGTGGAATCGAATTGCTATCGCCCATCGCCGCCTCCTCGACTCCCGGCAGCGTTCGCACGCGGCGCAACACTTCGCGCACGAACGGCGCTTCCTGCGCGACCGTGTGATAGCGGTCGTTCGCGCGCACGTTGGGGTAGGGCAGCCGGGTCTGCACGACGATCGCACCCTGCGGATTGAATCCAAGCTGCACGCGCACCAGACCCCAAAAACTGCGCAAAAGGAGGCTTGCCGCTACCAGCAGCACGAGCGACAGCGCGAACTCGGTCACGACCAGCGCTTGTTGCGTCTTTCCTCGTTCGCGTCCGCTGGTGGAACCGCGTGCATCGCCCTTGAGCGTGTGCGTCAGGTCGAGCCGGCCGGCATGAAGCGCCGGCGCCAGGCCAAAGACTACGCCGGCAACCAGCGACGCTCCGATCGCGAAGAGCAGTACGGTCCAGTTGATCGAAATCTCGTTCAGCCGAGGCAGGCTCGCGGGGATGAGCCGCAGCAGAAAGCTCTTTGTGCAAACCAGGATCACCAGACCCGCCGCTCCGCCTAGCAGGGCCAACACCAGGCTCTCGGTGAGAAACTGCCGCACCAGTCGCCTGCGCGAGGCGCCGAGTGCCTGGCGGACGGCAATCTCCCTTCCCCTCGAACTAGCTCGCGCCAGCAAAAGATTGGCGACATTCACCGAGCCGATCAACAGCACCAGGCCCACGGCACTGAGCAGCATCAGCAACGACTGGCGGACATT
>JASHTH010000175.1 GCA_030040655.1 Acidobacteriaceae bacterium
GCCGAGTTCCGGAATTACGATCACGTCCTATGACGGCGAGCAGGTCACGGTAGACGGCAGCGACCCGGTTACCGGCTGGACCCTTTACAAAGGTTCGATCTACAAAGCCAAGGTAACTCTCAGCTCCGGCGACACCAACCAGGTCTTCGCCGGCGACCAGATGATGACTGAGGCGCGCTGGCCAAATGGGGACGACCTTTTCCACGTAAACTGGGCCACGGCGGAAAATGGCACCGATGAAACAACGCTCGTCGATTCGCATCTGCCCAACATCGATTGGAAAGGCGCGAAGATCCACCTCTGGAGCGGGACGGATCCTTGGGATCCACAAACAGGCGCCGTAACTGCCTCGGAATCCAAAAAACTGACCTTTACTGTCGACGGCGCGAGCTACCCTCCCTACATTCAGCCTCAGCCCGGCGGGTACTACTACCTCTTCGGCATACTCGCGGCGCTCGACACTGAGAACGAATGGTTCTATGACGCAAGCGCAGGTGTGCTTTACTTCTGGGCCCCTGGTGGCGTGAATCCGAACCGGCTAAATGTCCGCGCCAAGCAGCGCCAGTTTGCCTTTGATCTGAGCGGCAAAGCGAACATTACCATCGAGAACATCCATCTGTTTGCCTCGACAATCAACACGGATTCTTCGAGCGAAGATAACACGCTCGACTCGATTGAGGCACAGTATGTATCGCACTTCACAAGCTTGCCCGACACGCCGGGCTATTCCTCTTCTTACTGGTACGCGCATCTGGCTGACACCGGAATCGTATTGAATGGATCGGGGAATGTCCTTGAAAACAGCTCCATCGCCTGGAGCGCCGGGAACGGCGTAACGATGCTCGGCAGTCACAACACGGTCAAAAACACGCTGATTCACGACGTGGACTATATGGCGGACTATTGCGCGGGCATCAGTCTTCAGGGAGTTGATCAGACCGTGACAAATAACACGGTCTATTCGACGGGCCGATTCGCGTTATATCCAACCTTTATTCAAACCGGCTCAGGCCCGGACAGCGCAGATATCGGCTACAACAATTTCTACAACGCCATGGAGCTTTCCCGGGACGGCGGCGAAATATATGCCGGCTATTCCACACAGGTCTCTGGAACCAGAATCCACAACAATTGGTTCCATGATACGCAGTCTCTTTACTCAGGGCCTGCCGACACCTACCCATTGGCAGGAGTTTATCTTGACGATGCACACGGCTTTGAGGTGGACCAGAATGTGTTATGGAACAACGAATATCAGACCATATTCCTGCATGGCGCAGGCTTCGATATCGCGAACGACAACTATGTCCATAATAACTCGATTCCCGACGTCAACAGCACGGCATATATCTGGCTATTTCAGATTCCCGACTGCGGAACGACGCGCGTGGTGAACAATCGGGTTCTTGTCCCACCGCAACTCGACCAGGTGACCGGCGCATGCGGGGTGTCGGACAATAGCGCAACCGTTCCCGGCGCGGACCAGATGAATTCGTCGGTTGCAGTCGGCTGCAACTTTGCCGGGTGCTCTTCCGAAGGGCCGCCGGAGATTCGGGGCGACCAGGTGGGGGCTTCGGTTGCGATTCAACCGCTGAGCGTGTCCATTGCGGAGGGGGAGAAGGCGACGTTCACGGTGACCGCGGCCGGTTCGGCTCCGATCACGTACCAGTGGATGTGGAATGCCGTGGCGATTCCGGGCGCGAACGATGCATCCTATACGACTTCAGCGCTGGATGCCGCGGATAATGGCGCTGTCATCACGGTCGAAGTGAGCAACCCGATCGGTTCGGCCACGAGCATTCCGGCCACACTTACTGTTTACTGACTCGATCGAAGATCACAGAAGTCCGGCAAAATTCCAGGCGGCGTATGGAGGGCGCAATGGCTACGACGGTCCCGCAGGTCGCGGCGACGCAAGTGCGGCAGAACTACCTCGCCATTCTGGTGGCGGCAATCGCCAACTTTCTTTTCGAGGCGGTCTGGTACTCGTTCTTCCTCAAGTCCTGGGAGAACGGAATCGGCCGCACGCATGAGTGGCTGAGAGACAACAGCCCCAATCCCGGCTTTCAGTACGCGGCGGCGATCGTCTCGGCGGCGGTGATGGCCGGCGCCATCTCGTGGGTGACGCAGAAGACCGGACGGCAAACGTGGTGGCGCGGCATCCAGGTGGGCGCAATCCTGTGGTTCGGCCTCGAACTCACCTCTCTTTCGACCGAGTACGTCTTCGAGGTTCGACCCTGGAGCCTGCTCGGCATCAACGCCGGCTTTTGGCTCATCGGCATGATGCTGATGGGCGCCGTCGTGGGTGGATGGAAGAGGAAGTAGAACGCGATCCCGCCCTTTCGCAAAGGGCGCGAAAGGATGGGGCACGGGATTCTTGACCGGCTGCGAGCCCTGGTCCCAAAAATAGGGACCAGGGGCACCCGTGCGTCGTGGGCTGTGGGCTACTCGGGAGGAGGATAGTAGGGCAGCTTGTCGTTCTTTTCGTTGGCGCGGCGGACGGTGATGTCGTCGAAGAGCAGCGCGGGTGCCAGCACCGTCTCGGGAATCCCGCCCATCTGATTATTGACGACCAGTTCCTTGCCCGCGGCGACGATTCCCGACCGCAGCGCACGCAGGTCCAGGTCCTCGAGCCGCGCGCCGCGCATCAGCGTGCGTTTGCCGTCGGGCGTGAGCTTGTAGAGCAGCCGCGGGTTGCCGGGCCCGGCCATAGCCGCAACCACGTAGACGCCGGGCAGCCCGCGATCCTTGGCCATGGCGAGAAGCTTGTCGATCAGCTGCTGGTCGCTCAGCCCGCCCTTTGCGGTAATCTTCAGCACGCCGATGGCCGGCTGTGCGGGCCCGAACATTCCGGCGCGGCCATGTCCGTTGGAGTGCGGAAAGTCCTTCACCGGCTCGCGGCCGATGAGATAGTTGTCCAATTTGCCACCGTCGACCAATTGGACTGACTCGGCCGGCACGCCTTCCTGGTCTACGGTGTAGGAACCCACCAGGCCTTTGCCGTCCATCGCGTTGAGCAACGGATCGTCGACGACGTCCATGAAATCCGGCAGCACGCGGGCGTGGAAGCTCGAAGCAAACGGCCCGGTGGTGCGCGCTTCCGTGCCCAGTCCCGGGCGCTCGGCGGCGAATGGCTGCGCCAGCAGCTCCTTCAGCGTGACGGCAGCGGCATCGGCCTCGAGCAGTACCGGTCCATGGTACTCTTCCTCAACCAGGGGCGCGGCGCGCAACTCGGCCAGGCCGGCGATGCAATCTTCCGCGTGCCGGCCGAAAGCCTCGGGCGAGTCCATATCGGCGAGGCTGTCTCCGGCGTTCTCGTAGCTGCGCTCGAGGCTCATTCCGTCGGCGGCCTGCCCGCCCACGCTGTAGCTCTGGTCGTAGCGCGTCTGCGAGGTGCGCGTGATGGTGCCCTCGCTGTTGACCAGGTAACTGACGGTCGCCATGGCGCCGAAGCCGGCGCTGGAAAATTCCACGCCCTGGCGATCGGCTTTGAGCGGTGCGTCGGCAAGGAAGAGGCCGCTGGCCTTGGCCACCATCCGCTCCCACGCCTCCGAATCCGCGTGCAGCGTCTTTGGCTCTTCGAGCACGATCACCGGCTTCTCGTGCGACAGGTCGTCCGCCTGCGGCGGCGTCTGCACTTCCTTGAGCGCGGCCTGCTTTTGCGCATAGGCGGCCAGCGCGCCCTTGTAAGCATTGTCGGTGGCGATCCACAGCGCCGAGCGCAGGGCGATGGGGTCATTGTCCAACGCCTCGATCTCCGAGATGCTGTCGCCGCGGCCGGAACTGTCGGTCTTGTAATCGCCCACATGGACGGTGACGCGCGCCGCGCGGCGGTGAAACCGCGCCGAGCCGAGCGAGGCGCCGAACTCGCCGCGCACGCGAAATCCATCCACATCGTCGATGCGATATTCGATGAAAAACGGCTTCTGAAAAGTTGCCAGATGCAGTTGCGCCATGCTGCGGTCGAGCTCTTCGAGCATTGCGCCCAGCACCGGATCTTTCTCGGCATCGGCGCGGGTGGGTTGCGCCGCCGTCTGTCCCGCTCCTGCGGCGAAGCAGCTCGGTCCGGCAAGGAGTGCGGACATGAGGAGGAGAGATCGTCTCAAGCTCATCTCGATGCCTCCTTCATCTGCGGGCCGCTCGCGGCGGGCGAACCGGGGATGGCCAGAATCGGCGGTCTTGCCGTTCCCTGCTCCACACGCTGCGTTTCGAGCTCGCTCATCAGCATGGCCGGCGCCACCGCGCTTACCGGAATGGTGCCCGACTCCGCGCCGCACTCGCCGTTGAAAACTTCGCTCTTGTCGCCGGTGACGAGAATGCGCTTCATGGCGGCGAGCGGAGTACCCACGATGCTGACGCCGCGCACCAGCTCATCCGGCCGGCCGTCGACATACACCCGCCACACCACCAGCGGAACCACGGAAAACGCCTGCGGCGAACTGCGCGTGGTCACGGCAAAACCCGAAGAGATGTCCTCGAAGTAGAGCCCGTAGGGCTTGCCCTGCCGCTTCGCCTCTTCGATGAGCTCCTTGCGCAGTTCGGACTCCGGCACCTGCTTTGTCGACGTCACAATGAGGTTGCCTTGCCGCCCCGTGGGCATCAGACCTGTTTGCGCGCGCCCGTGCCCATTCGAATTGGCAAAGCTGGCAATGGGCAGCCGCGACATCAAAAACGTCTTGAGCACGCCATCCTCGATCAGGTCCACGCGGCGCGCCTTTTGGCCCTCGTCGTCGTAGTCATAGCTGCCGCTCAGCCAGGTGTTGCCGAACTTCGTTCGAGTGGGGTCGTCGGCCACGGAAAGAAACGGCGGCAGCACCTCTTTGTCGAGATCCTTGGTGAAGGTCTGGCCTTCCTCGTCGCCGCGCTGGCGCTGGCCCTCGAGGCGATGGCCCAGCACTTCGTGGAAAAAGACGGCAGCGGCGCGCCCGGAGAGAATCGCCGGCCCGTCGAAAGGCTCGGTGACGGGCGCCTTGCGCAGCGCTTCGAGGCTTTTGCCCAACTCGCGCATCGCCGCTTCCATCTCGGGCAACTGCGGCAGACCGTCGAGGGTCTCGGCCTCGAAGGTCCGCGCGCGGAACAGGTCCATTCCGTCGTCGGCGCGGGTCACGGCGAAGGCGACCAGGCGAGCGGAGATGTGCGGAGTGACGACACGCGAACCTTCCGACGAGACAAAATAATCCGTCTCGTTCTGCACCGCGAGCATCACCGCGTTTTGATAGACATCGGGATAATCGCGGAAGATCTTGGACAGGTCGCGCACCCGCCGCTCCCAGGCCGCGCGATCCACCACGACGGGCGGCGCGGGCTTGCCGATAGA
>JASHTH010000176.1 GCA_030040655.1 Acidobacteriaceae bacterium
GTCGATCAAAGAGAAGTTCGGCGGCAAGAACGTGATGATGATCGGCAGGAATCGGCGATCGCTGATGACCACCAACCGGCAAACCCGTTTGTTGTACATACCGTCCGAGCAGGTGCTCGGGTTTCAGGGCGCGTGGGCGACGTTCGATGCCACGAAGAAGAACATCGAGAAGGCGCTGGGCAGCCAGCTGTTCAGGATCGAGATGGCCGCGCTGCACGAGACGACCACCTTTGCGCAGTTCTTGAAGACGCTCCACTAATTCAACGCTATTTCGAGCTGCCGGAGTCGCCACCCGGCGCGTAGTAGCCTTGGCGCGTTACCACGTTCAGGTCTTTGTTGTTGGCCGTCAGGACGACCTTGTGGTAGCCGCCTTCGTTGTCGGGCTGGTCAGGCGTGTAGGTGAGCAGATATTGGCCGTTGAGGTCCGCGGCGATCTGGTTGTAAATTTCCTCGAGATGCGGCGTGCTCTTGGCCTCGAAGTAAAGCCCGCCGGTGCGCGTAGCGATCTGCTCCATAATTTTTCTCCCGTCGACCGACGGCTTTTCTTCCCCGCCGCGACGGCCACCTCCGCCGGGATAGCCGCCTCCTCCCGGATAACCGCCCCCTCCACCGGGAAAGCCCACCCCGCCACGGCGCCCGCCGCCGGGATAGCCTGCATCGCGCTCCTGCTCGCCCCGGAAGTAGATGGTATAGACCACCGCGTTGGCTTTGTCGGCCGCGTCGATGGCGTCGTTCATCGTGTCTTTGCTGCCGTGGTCGACGCCGTCGGAAAAGAGCACCAGCACATTGCGGCCGCCGTCGTTGGGCTTCATCACTTCACTCGAAGCCAGATAGATGGCATCGTTCAGTTGCGTGCCCTGACGTCCGCTGGGCCGCTGGCGCTCGTCGTCGTTGGTCTCGGGGCCATTCTGGTCGTCTCGCGACGCGCTGCTGGGGCCCATGTTCTCGAGTTCCTTCTGCAGCGCGTCGCGCGACGGTGTGAAATCTTCCAACAGTTCGACTTCGCGGTCGAAGTGGATCAGAAACGCCTTCTCCGGATTGGCGGCAGGCTTCTCGGGCAGCATGGTATCGACGAACTTCTCGGCGGCCTTGCGTTCGGCATCCATTGCGCCCGACATGCTGCGGCTGGTTTCGACCAGCAAGCCCAGCTTGAACGGGATGTCGGCCTGGCGGCTAAGGCCGGCGATCTTCTGCGGGCGGCCATCCTGGGTGAGCGCGAAGTCGCTTGCGTTAAGCGAGTTGACGAGGTTGCCGTGCTTGTCGCGCACCGTGACTGCGAGAGTGACTTCGTGCGCGGGCGCTTGGGAGGACGCCGTTGATTGGGCGGCAGACGCTTGACCGCCTGCCTGCGAGGCACAGCAGGCGGGAACCAAAAGCGCCAAAACGAGGGAGGATACTCTGTGAATTTTTCTCATCGGGTTCAAGATGGGCACACTTTCAATCCTATAGACGTTTGGCGTTGGCTGTCCGTTGACTGATCATCGCTGAAATCGTTTACACCGCAGCGCCGGCTGATTTATATTGGCGCGTTGCTCCCGCCGGAATCTAGGGTCATCGTCTGCGGCGGGAAATCCTGTGCGAAAGAGGAAGGCTCATGGCTGGCATCACGCGTCGCGATCTTCTGCAGTCCGGACTGGCTCTCTCGGCTTCATCTTTGCTGACGCGCTCGGCGTGGGCTCGCGCCCATGCTCTGCTGGCGGGAGATCCTCAGGCACAAACAGCATCGGCCGCGGCCTTGCCGGCGGTGGCGCCGCGCGAGCAATTGCTTTTCGATTTCGGCTGGAAGTTCAGCTTTGGGAACGGCGCCGATCCGGCCAAGGACCTCGGCTTTGGCATGGGCCAGGGCGACTTTGCCAAGACTGGCGACTTCGACTTCGCCAAGGCGAAGTTCGACGACTCGAAGTGGCGCACGCTGAATCTGCCGCACGACTGGGCGGTCGAGCTGCCTTTTGTGAACGACGAAACGACAATCGGCGACGACCAACCGTTCCAGTCGCATGGATTCAAGCCCATCGGGCGAAAATACCCCGAGACCAGCGTGGGTTGGTACCGGCGCGAGTTCGAGATCCCCACTAGCGATCTCGGCCGGCGCATCACCGTCGAATTCGATGGCGTCTTCCGCGACGTGCTCGTTTTTGCGAACGGCTGCTTCATCGGCCGCAACGACAACGGCTACGCGCCATTCCGTTTCGACTTGACGGACTTTTTGAGTTACGGTGCGAAGAACTACATTGTCGCGCGCGTCGATGCGAGCTTCGGCGACGGATGGTTCTACGAAGGCGCGGGAATCTATCGCCACGTGTGGCTCGTGAAGACCGATGCTCTGCACCTCGGTCGATGGGAGAGCACGGTGCGCACTGCGATGAGCAGCAATGGAGCCACGCTGACGCTGGGCACGGTCGTCGAGAATCATGGCAAGCAGGCCGAATCGGCGCGCGTGACCTGGCAGATTCTCGATGCCGCGGGAAAGACGGCAGCGACGGCCGAAGCGCCCGCGCAATCGGTGGCAACCGACGGTTCAGCGACGTATACGGCGACGGCGAAGCTCGCGAGCCCGGCGTTGTGGTCGCCCGATGCGCCGAATCTCTACACGGCCATCGTCACCGTGGAGACGAACGGCAAGATGCGCGACGCCGAGCGCATCAACTTTGGCGTGCGGACCGCGATCTTCGATGCCGACAAAGGCTTCCTTCTCAATGGCAAGCAAATCAAGATTCAAGGCACGTGCAATCACCAGGACCATGCCGGCGTGGGCGCGGCGCTGCCCGATCGCCTGCAGGCGTTCCGCCTGGGCGTGCTCAAAGAGATGGGCGGCAACGCCGTGCGCACCTCGCACAACATGCCCACACCGGAGTGGGTGGACGGATGCGACCGGATGGGCCTGATGATGATGTGCGAGACGCGCCAGATGAGCTCGAACCCCGAGGGCCTGGCGCAGCTCTCGACGATGGTGAAGCGCTATCGCAATTCGCCGTCGATCGTTCTCTGGTCGATCGGCAACGAAGAGTGGGAGATGCAGACCGGCGAAGCCGAACAAGGGGTGAAAGTCGGCACATCGATGGTACGCCTGTGCCACGAGCTCGATCCCACGCGGCCGGTTTCGGCGGCAGTGAACGGCTCGAACCGGGGCGGCGTTTCCGAAGCGCTCGATGTCATCGGCTTCAACTACAACCTGCAGGTCCCGGACAAGTTCCACAAGGATTTTCCCCAGCGGCCTGTCTATGGGTCCGAGACGGCAAGCGCTATCTCCACGCGCGGCGAGTACACGACCGACCCGTTGCGCAACATCGTCAGCGCCTACGACGTAAACCAGCCCGGCTGGGGCGAAACGGCCGAGGAGTGGTGGACTTTCTATGGCACGCGCGAGTGGGAAGCCGGCGGATTCGCGTGGACCGGTTTCGACTATCGCGGCGAGCCCACGCCGTATGGGTGGCCCTCGATCAGCTCGCAGTTCGGCATCGTGGACACCTGCGGATTCCCGAAAGACTCGTTCTATTACTACAAATCGTGGTGGGGTTCCGAGCCGGTGCTGCATCTGTTTCCGCACTGGAACTTCGAGGGCCGGGAAGGCGACGAGATTCCCGTGTGGGTGCACTCGAATCTCGACGAGGTCGAGTTGTTCGTCAACGGCGCGAGCCAGGGCAGCAAGAAGGTTCCGCATCTGGGCCACGCGGAGTGGAAGGTTCGCTATGAGCCCGGCTCGATTGAAGCGCGCGGCTCGAAAGACGGCAAGGTCATGTTGACCGAGAAACGCGAGACCACGGGCGTTCCGGTTTCAATTCGCCTCTTGGCGGACCGCACTGAGATCAGTGCCGACGGCGAAGATGTTGCAGTGTTGAAAGTGGAAGCGCTGGACAAGGAAGGCCGCTCCGTGCCGACGGCGATGAATCTGCTGAGATTCGCCGTCTCGGGCGATGGCAAGCTCATCGGCGTGGGCAACGGCGACCCCAATTGCCAGGAGAGCGACAAGGAACCGAAACGCTCGCTCTTCAACGGTCTGGCGCAGGTGATCGTGCAATCGACGAAGCATCCCGGGGAGATCCACATCGAGGCGATGAAAGAGGGGTGGGAAGGGGTTCCGCTGATGCCTGCCAAGCTGACGATCACGACGAAACAGGCCGAGCTGCGGCCGGCGGTCGCCGTGCCGGGAGAAGAGGAATAGTTTTGCTTTGGTGTCGTGATAGCTGCATGAACCGGCCTTCTTCGTCGATATCCGCGCATTCGTCCGGTGTGGCCCGACGACTTGTGGGAGATACAGGCCGCGAGCTCGCGAGTGAATGGCACTGTGTATACTAGGGCAGTTTACGAAAGGGTGTGTCCGTTTCGACGTTGCCCAAGGTCGCCGCTCCCTGTTCGCCGCGTCGACTTTGCGATTTCTCTTCGGCTAGATTATTTCCTAAACTGCCATAGCTCTCGCTCGGTTCCGAATGATCCAATCTGCATAAACCCCTCCAGTGTTTCCCCGGGCCATTCACAAAACAAAATGGGAGCAAAAGCATGAACGGCGCGGTGGGCAGCTACATTCGTGCGGCATCGTTGGGCTCGCCGGTGGCGCAGGCGCACCTCAGCGAGGTCTTTGGCGACAACTTCCAATCTCCAGCGGGCTGGAGCAAGATGCTCGACCATATGCCCGGCGGGCGTGTCGAAAACCTAATGAATCGCAAAGGGGCGTGGTGGACGCGCGAATGCTTCCAGGCGCTGTACGTCGCCTGCTGGATCCATCACCCTGTGGAAAAAGGCAGCTACCTGATTCAGCTCGGTCCGATCCACCAGGCCAATGTGCGGGCCGCCTACGATCGCCTGTTGCAGAGCGGCGCATTGCAATCGCGCATTTCATCGCATCTTTCCAAGCAGGGAGCTTCGGCTCATGAGGGATGGGACTTTTTGAAAGGATACGGCGAACTGCTCTTGCAGATCGAAGGCGAGGCGACATTCGCGCCTTATCTGTTTCTAAAATGCGAAGGCCATGCGCTGGAGAAAGGCTTGAGCCTGAGCACCGTCAAGCACCTGGCAAGCTGGGTAAAGAAAGGAATTACTGGTTCGGGACAGACGGCATCCCAGGCTCTGCAGGAGTGGGCGACGTTCTCGTCGGTCGTCGAGGGCCGTGCCGCCGAGAACTTCAGCAAGAGTTACGAGAAGCTGCTCAAGCAACTCGGATTGTCGAGTCGGAGGACCACCGTTGAAGAAGCCATGGAGGCGCTGGTGCGAAAGGCGGGGTTCAGCAACGGGCTGCCCAACAATCTGAAAGGGAATACAAGCAACCTGGGCCGGGCGATGCTGGGGCCGCTCGGGTATATCGAGGTCTTCAAGCGGCAGAGAGCGGTGCTGAAGAAGACTGGCGTGGATTTCGACGAGAAGGCCGAAAAGGAACTCACGGGTCTTGCCGAGCGGATGAGCGCATCGCCTACGCCCCATGCTGCGCAGCACTACAACGAGATTCGCGTGACGCCAGCCGAACTGGATCTTTCTCTGGCGACGTTCCGCGGCTTCATTCCATAACGTGGACAACATTGCCCTGCGCCGTAAAATGGGTTTGGCGGAGTCATGACCGATAGCAGCAGGGCGCAGGCGAGCGGCAGCATCACCATCTCCGCGGGACCGCGGCTTCGCGTGGCGATGATCCTGGCGATTCTCGTCGATGTACTCCAGATGGTCGTGTTTCCCCTGTTTGTCGAGGGTGCAGCCGCGCCGGCCGACGATGTCCTGGACCTTTGCACCGGCGCCGCGATGGTCTCCCTGCTGGGATGGCACTGGGAGTTTCTGCCCTCGTTTGCTGCCAAGCTCGTGCCTGGAGTCGATCTGGTTCCTCTCTGGACTTTGGCGGTCGCCAACGTCTACCGAAAGTCCAAGCAGATCGCGGTGGCGATGGAAGGAAGCCGGCAGGGACCTACGCCGAGATGAAGCGTATGCGGTGGATCAGAGATCTGCGGAATAAGACGGCTGATCAGAACCGCGGATCCCTCGACTCCGGTCGCTGCCCAGCCCAGCGACAAAACCCGCGTCGCTGGGGCCCCGGCTGCGGTGACCTTGGCTCGGGATGACCATGGCGCTTTACGCTGCGAACTCCAGTTAAATGACACAATTTGCATGACAACGCAGGTTCGTTTCTGCCACCTTTGCGGCAACAAGAAACGCGCTGCAAGGATGGGGCACCCAAGTAGATTCTCATTCCTCTAGCTTGTCGCGGCACAGTTCAGTGAATGCTTGCATCGCCGGCGAAACCCACTTGTCCTTGTGCCACAGGATGTGGGTCGCGATATCGAGCGTGGGACCGGCCCAGTGCAGCGCCTTGAGCTGGTTTTGGCGCAGCTCGCGGGCGGCAGCGACGGCCGGCAGCAGAGCTAAGCCCATTCCCGCGGCGGCGCATTCTTTGATGGCCTCAAGGCTTGAGAATTCGGTGACATGGCCGGGACGAACGTTCTGCGTAGACAGGATACGGTCGAACTTGAGCCGGTAGCTGCAACCGGATTCGGTGAGCAGCAGCGATTCACCAGCCAGGTCTGCAGGTTTGGTCGTGGGATGCGCGGCCATCGGATGATCCGGGGCACAGAGCAAAAAGACACGCTCCGTTCGCAGGCGCATGGATTCGATGGCGGCGTTGGGCACGCGGTCGGCCATCACGATCGCCATGTCGAATTTGCCGGACTCGAGCTTAAGTCCGACCGTGGCGTTGAAAAACGGGCGAAAGACGAGTTCGACGTGGGGAAAGCGGCGCCGGAATGCCCGCAGCACCTGGGGAAGACGGTAGGTCAGCACGCTTTCCGGAGCGCCGATGCGCAGCGGACCGCTCGGCTCGTCGCCGTTCCGGACCGCGCGTTGTCCCTGATCCATGGCGGCCAGCGCCTGCTCGGCGAAGGGCTGAAAGCGGCGTCCCGCGTCGGTCAAAACCACGCGGCGGCCCAGCCGGTCAAAAAGCGGCGTGCCCAGTTCGTCTTCGAGCGACCGGATCTGCGCAGTCACGTTCGACTGCACGGTGTGAACTTTCTCGGCCGTACGGGTGAAGTTCAGCTCCTCGGCAAGGGTGCGGAAGATCTGCAGTTGGCGGACTTCCATCGCTCCATCTCTCCCTAAGATGGAAACCAGTGTATCAATCTATTGTGTGGATAATCCAGCCGGGCCAATTCTCAGGTTGGGCGGTCCAATCCGTGACGCTCTCAAGTCTTTGCTGCTACGCCCAGCCGTTCGGCAACCGCGGCGACAATTCTCTCGTGGACTTCATCGATCGAAAGATCGCCCTCGATGAGCACGACGCGCTGCGGCTCGCGCGCGGCGATCTCGCGATACTTTTTGAAAACGCGGCGATGAAATTCCAACTCTTCGCATTCGAATCGGCCCTCGTCGCGACCGGCCTGCGCCACAGCGCGCTCGTTTCGCCGCTGCGCGCGCGCCAGCGATGCTTCGAGAGGGGGCAAGAGCATCAGGGTCAGGTCGGGTTGCAGATCTCCGCAGATGAGCCGGTGCAACTCGTGCACAACCTCCGAGCCCAGCCCGCGTCCGCCGCCCTGGTACGCCTCGGTCGAGTCGGTGAAACGGTCGCAGATCACGATGCGTCCCTGATCGAGCGCCGGCCGGATGACCTCGGCGATGGCCTGCGCCCGATCGGCAAACATGAGCGCCAGTTCGGACATGGGTGCCAACTCGGTCCCGCGGGAGTCGAGGGTGAGCGCGCGGATGCGATCGCCAATCTCGGTGCCGCCCGGCTGCCGGGTCACCACCGGAGCGTGGCGCCAGGGCTCAGGTACGCTTCCCGCGCCGGTCTGCTTCCGCAGATGGAATCCCTCCAGCCATGCGGTTAATTTCTTGATCTGCGTGCTTTTGCCTGACCCGTCCAGCCCCTCGAACGTAAGAAAAAAACCGCTTGGCATGGCGTGAGTCTACCATCCTGAAACGGAAACCCGAGACGACCCCACCATCGGTGTGTTACAAACTCTCTAACTTCCAACATCCTGAAAGGCTTCGGATCCGGAGTTCTCATCCGAAAGACGACACGATGAATTCATCCGCCTTGATTCACAAGATCGCAATTTGCGCGCTGCTCCCGGGCATGGGCGCGGCCACGGAGCGCGTTCACGCCCAGAACCTCACGCTCGAAGGGCAGACCGGTGGCTTCATCACTCCCACTGCCTATGTGGTGTATACGGCGAAAGGCCAGTTCTTCTCGCATCCGGCCGTGGGCTATCACTTTATCGATGCCTCGCAGGTGATCGGAAACATTCATACATTCTCGATCGAGGAGGGCTTCGCCAATCGCGCCGAGGTGGGGTACACGCGCTCCGTGCACACCGAAGGCGACAGCGCGCTCTTCAGCAGCCTGTGGCATTTCGCCGGGATGAACGTCTTCAACGGCAAAGTGGTGGCTATCAAGGATGGCTGGGGCAGCCCTTTTACGCCAGGATTGGCTGCGGGTTTTGTCGTGCGAACGGGGGATAAGTTTGTGACCGGAGCGATCGACGGCAAGACGTACACGAACGGCGATGTCTATGTCGCCGCGACCAAAACGTGGCCGCACCCGCCCCTGCCGTTGCTCGTCAACCTCGGGTGGAAGGCGACCAATGCGTCGATCTACGGCATTGGCGGGCAGGCGACGCGCTTCAGCGGGCGGCTGTTCGGCGGGCTCGGCATCCCCCTGCCGGCACCGCTGCACACGGTGATCGTTCCGGCCGCTGGATTCACGCAGGAGCCACCCAATACGAAGAACCTCGGCGCAATCCTGTACCCTCCCGGCAGCCCGTCGCATCTGCCCACCACGCTGGATTACGCCGTGCGGGTGACGCAGAAGGACCATCCGCATTTTGCCTTCGACATTGGCATCGGCCAGGTCGCCGGGATGATCGGTACAACCGTGGTTGCCGTCACGCCTTCCGGACCCGTTTTCGTGCCGGTGAACCTCGAAGCGCGGCACGTCTTCGGGATGGGGTTGAGCCTACGGCCCTGAGCGAGATACTCGCCAGCCGGTGCCAGCCCGAAACCATACAGGTCAAAACCCGACACTTACCCGCTTATCCCGCGCATTCGAAGAGTTCGGGGTGTGCAACCGGTGTGTTTGCAAACGGATACCTTATCCCCAGAGTCGCGTTGCCGGCCGCGTGGCGCAACTTTCCCTGATCGCCAATACAACTCATTGTCGTCAGCACGTTTCGAATGCTGAGTAGGCTGTTTGCGGTGTTGGTTGGGGCCATATTTATGAGTTGCCACGCTTCAAGCCGGTGCCTGGTACGCGCATTTGCTTTCCGCCTGACCTCATCCCGATTGTGATATCTTCACGGGCCGCAGCAGTCTCCAACGATCCTTGCCTGAAGCGTGGACGGGCGAAGGTCTTTCGCGGCGGACATCGATCGAAAGATTAAAGATCTGGAGGAATATTCATGCGACTACTTCGCACTATGCATTTGCTTCTGCTTGCGCTTCTGGTGGCGGCGATACCCAGCTCCATGCGAGCTCAGATTTCCGTCGGGATCAGCATCGGGATTGCGCCGCCGGTGCTCCCCGTCTATGTACAGCCTCCATGCCCCGAGCCCAATCTGATGTGGACTCCCGGCTACTGGGCATGGGGTGACGACGGCTACTACTGGGTTCCCGGCGCGTGGGTGCCTGCGCCCGAGCCGGGACTGTTGTGGACTCCTCCATGGTGGGGTTGGAGCAACGGGCAGTACTTATTCCACGAAGGCTACTGGGGACCGACGGTGGGTTTCTACGGCGGCGTCAATTACGGCTTCGGCTATATGGGCGTGGGATTTGTGGGCGGTGAATGGCGCGGCGGTGAGTTTGCATATAACACCGCCGTGATGCACGTGAATACCACGATCATTCGCAACACGTATGTGAACGAAACCATCGTTCGTAACAATACGATCGTCAATAACAGTCACGTGGCGTACAACGGCGGGCCGGGCGGCATTCAGCACCAGCCATCGCCGCAAGAGCGCGCGGCCGAAATTCAGCACCATATTCCCCCGACGCAGGTCCAAACCGAGCACGTCGCCACAGCCCGCGCCGACAAGACCGCCTACGCCAAGGCCAATGGCGGGCATCCTCATACGATGGCCGCGGCAAGGCCGCTGGGCCCGGCGCGCACGGCTTCGGCAGTGCGTCCTGAGGCGCGGGGCAACGCGAGACGGCCGGAGAACCGTGCACCTGCGGCTCGCCCCGAAGCACGTCCTGAAAGCCGTGCGCCGGAAGCACGACCGGAGCCGCGGCCAGCACCAAAGCCGGAGTCTCGGCCGGCACCAGAAAGGCAATCTGAGCCGCGCGCCGAGAGCCGGCCTGCTCCGTCATCGCACACGGAAGCGCGCCCGGAACCCGGAGCTGAGAGCCGACCTGCATCAAAACCCGAAGCTCGACCTGAATCCAGACCGGCACCCGAGTCGCGGCCTGCCCCGAAAGCGGAAGCGCGGCCTGAATCGAAGCCAGTGTCTCGGCCGGAATCCAAACCTGCGCCGCATGCTGCAGCAAAGCCGGCTCCAAAGCCTGTGTCGCACGCGGCTTCGAAACCTGAGTCAAGGCCGAAACCCAAGGAAGAACCAAAACAGTAAGCAGCTCTCCTTTTTGTTCGAACCCGATTGCACCAGGCCCACCGACTCCGGTGGGCCTTTTCTTTGCCGATCGCTGAATTCTGCGAATACCGGCAACTTCCTCCGGCAGGACGGGTTCCTTTCCATGTAGCTTTTGCGGTAGTTGGCATTGGATCGCGAATGAGCCGATTCCAGCCTCGCGTTCTGGGCGGCTGGCGGGTGGGAGCATTTCCACGAAGGAAACTTCCACTCCTTCGGCCCGGTTCCTGCTAAAGTGATCCCGGAGCTGCAAGAAAACTCGTCCTGGGCCGACGCAAAGATCGAGGTTCGATCCTTCCGGCTCAGGCAGAAAGAGGAAGGAGGCTTCTCCATGCGTTTGCTTCGCTCAACGCGTTTGTACCTGCTCGCCCTGCTTTTGATCGCCATTCCCGCGGCTTCGCGGGCGGCTGTGTTTATCAGTGTCGGCTTTGCCCCGCCGGTGCTTCCCGTCTACGTGCAACCCGTGTGCCCCGCGCCCGGCCTGATGTGGACGCCCGGCTACTGGGCTTACGGACCCGACGGCTACTACTGGGTGCCCGGAGCCTGGGTGCCTGCGCCTTACGTGGGCGCCCTGTGGACGCCCGGCTACTGGGGCTGGTCCGGCGGGCTGTTCATCTGGCATGAAGGCTACTGGGGTCCGCACATCGGCTACTACGGCGGCGTGAATTACGGATTTGGCTATATGGGTATCGGATTTGCCGGCGGCGTGTGGCGAGGCGGAGTATTCGCCTATAACACGGCCGTGATGCATGTGAACACGACCGTAATTCACAACACATACATTGATCAAACCATCGTTCACAACACGACAATCGTGAACAACACTCATGTGGCTTACAACGGAGGCCCCGGCGGCATCCAGCATCAGCCCACGGCGGACGAGCAGGTAGCGATGCACGAGCAGCACCTGGCGCCCACGAATGTTCAACAGCAGCACGTGCAGGCGGCGCAGGCAGACCGCAATTCGTACGCAAAGAACAATGGCGGGCATCCGCACACTCTGGCCGCAGCCAAGCCGCTGGCCGCGGAGAATCATCCTGCTCCAGCGCCGCGCGCGATGACGGCATCGCATCCGGCTCCGGCGTCCCATCCCGCGCCCGAATCGCGGCCGGCCTATCGCGCGGCGCCGGAATCGCGCTCGACGCCACAGTCGCGCCCCGCGCCCCAGTCGCATCCGGCGGCTCAGGCAAAGCCCGAATCGCATCCAGCTCCGCGGTCAGAGCCTAAGCCGGAACCAAAACCCAAGGAGCCCAAAGGACGCCGTTAGCTTCGAAGGCAAGGTGTAACCAAAAGGCCCGCGCTCGAGCGTGGGCCTTTGTGTTGCCGCATTTTGAGGGATCGAGTGGACCTTCCAATGGTGCGCAAGGGCCCCGCTCCCTGGTCGTCCCACGCTTTTCGGATCCGCGAGGCGGACGCGGAGAAGGATGGGGCAACCGCGACACTCCAAAAATGCTTTAGCTTAGCGCATTTTCGATTCCTACGATCTCCACTTCCAGCCCACCATAATCCGGGTGGTCGTTCTCGCGAATGCGATAGGCGAGATCGATCACGGAGCCATGTGCGAGCCTTAGCTCGGCGGCGCGCGCTGCCATCTCCCAGCCCACCGCGCGAATGGCCCCCCTTGCGCCCTGCGCCCGCTCTTGAGCCAGCTCCAGCCGCAGGTGGCGATCTTTCATGATTCGCGGCTCGGCCGTCAACCGCGCCCGGCGCGCCACGAACACCGGCTCCGGATTTCCGTGGCCGAGCGGCTCGAGCTTGCGCAACCAGCCAGCGAGCACGGGAGTAATTCGGTCGAGCGGCAGTTCGGCGTGAATGCGAAGCAGCCGTTGCGGAGCCCGGCCGCCTAGACCCAGCCGTTGTTGCGCGTGATCGCGCAGCCTGCGTTTGAGCTCGTGAAGCGATCCAGCGGGCATGGCAAAGCCCACGGCAAAGGCGTGGCCTCCGAAGCGCGTGAACAGATCTGCGCAGGTCTCGATGGCCTCGAGCAGCGGGAAACCATCGACGGATCGCCCCGAGCCATGAGCCACGCCGTCTTCCAGGCTGACCACGATGGCGGGTTTGGCACATCGCTCCACGACGCGCGAGGCGAGAATGCCGATCACCCCGCGATGCCAGCCGTCGCCATCGACGATAAGCAAACAATCATTTGACAACTCCACGTCGTTCGCGAGCCGTTCTTCGATTGCCCGAAGCGCCCTTTCTTCGATATCGCGCCGCTCGCGATTCAGGCGCTCCAACTTGACGGCGAGTTCTTGCGCGCGGCCGGCATCGCGCGTTGAAAACAACTCGATTACGTCGGAGGCGACATCCATGCGACCGGCTGCGTTGATGCGAGGGGCGAGCCGGAACGCCACATCGAATCCGGTGAGCTGCTTCGACGCCGGATCGAGGTTGGCCGCGGCAAAGAGCGCGCGCAGCCCCGCTCCCACCGGCCGGCGCAGCTCGCGCAGGCCCAACGCGGCGATGGTGCGGTTTTCTCCGCGCAGGGGAACGGCGTCGGCGATGGTCGCGATCGCCGCCATCTTGAGAAAGCTGGGAAGAGTCTTTTCGCGCGTGCGCGCGGCATCGCGCCGTTCCAGTAGCGCCTGCGCCAGCTTGAGCGCGATGGCCGCCCCGCACAGCGATTTTTCGGGATAAGGGCATCCGTGCCGATTGGGATTCAAAATCGCCATCGCGGCGGGTAGCGCGTCGCCGGCCTGCGCGAGATGGTGATCGGTAATGATCAGATCCAGCCCCAGGCGGCGCGCGGCGTCGGCTTCGGCAAAGGCGCGCATGCCGGTATCGACGGTGACGACGAGCCGCACGCCATCGGCATATGCGGCTTCGAGCACGCTCGACTGTAAGCCGTAGCCGTCGCGTAGCCGGTGCGGCACGTGGAAGCGCACCACGCCGCCGAGCATCTCGATCGCCGTTTTGAGCAGGACCACGGCGGTCGTGCCGTCGACGTCATAGTCGCCGTAGAGCAACACCGGTTCGCGCCGGCGAATTGCAGATTCCACGCGCTCGACGGCCGCGGTCATGCCCAGCATGAGAAAAGGATCGTTGAGATGTGTAATTTCGGGATTGAGAAACGCGTAGGCCTCACTGGCCTGCGCGATGCCTCGCGCGATCAAAAGCTCGGCGAGCACCACGGGGAGCCGCGCCGATCTTGCCAATGCCATTGCTTCTTCAGGATGAGGCTCGGCAACGATCCAACGCTGCTCCGGCTTGGCGAACGGACGCAGCGAACCCTGCGACGAAACGGCCGACTCCCCAAGCGCGCCCAGCGAACCCACTACTGTTCCTCTTCTTCTCCGCTCTGCGCGTCGTCGATCACGATGTCCTGAAAGCTCTCGATATCTTCCAACAGCGCCTGGAAACGCTCATACCACTCGGTGCTCGTCTCGTGGAGAAAGACCAGTCCCTCGTAAACAAAACCGAGCTGGATATAGCCAACCATACCTGCATACTTGCGCAGCCACTGCGCTTCGACGAGTTCGTTGGCTTCCTCGTCGGGGAAATTCATCTGTCCGGCCTCTTCGATCAGCGCGTCGAGCTCGTCGCGTTCCAGGCTCATTTCGCTGAAGGTGACAAACGGCGCACCGACATGCTTGGCCATCTCGACGAAGTCTTTCCACGAATCGGGATTGCCCTCGCCCTCCCAAACAATCGAGGGAATGTCTTCGTTGACGTAGCCGGGCAGGCGTTTCAGACCGTGACCTTCGATGAAGGCCACCATGTCGTCTTTCAGCGAGAGAAGGTTGTCCGTACTCATACTCAATGTCAATCACCCATTCTCGCAGATAGCCCCCGGCTGGCAAGAGGCGAATGCGAAAAGATTCCGCCTGGCGCCCGGACACGGATTTGCACCCATTCCGGGGCTTTACTCTGGATGCTGGAGGATTTCCGATTGCCGCCTTTTGAACGCCACGTCTTCGTCTGTCACAACGTTCGTCCCGAGGGTGCGCCGCGCCCGTCCTGCAGCAAAGACGGAAAGAGCGAGTTGCACACGCGTCTTTCGCAGCTCGCCAAGGATGCGGGACTCGCCGCGCGCGTGCGCATCAACAAGTCGCTCTGCCTAGATCAGTGCGAGCACGGCCCGAACGTTGTCGTTTATCCCGACGCGGTCTGGTACGGGCACGTGCAGCCTGAGGATGCCGAGGAGATCGTGCAGGAACACTTGGTTGCCGGTCGGCCGGTGGAGCGGCTGCGGCTGGCTGACAAGTGCATCAATACCAAATCCTGCCCGCACCGCAGTTGATCGCCGATCCCTCAAACCTGGAGAAAGTCCCATGGCCTCCTGCACCGTACAGCTTCAGCGACTCGATAGCATCCCCCTCGCCGTCGTTCGCCGCCAGGCGAGCTTGTCAGAACTATCGCGCGTTATACCGGAGTGCTGTGGCCTGGTCTGGAATGCGGTGCGCGCGCAGCAAGTGCAAGCAGGCCGCAACGTCGCCATCTACTGGGATGCCAGCATTCGACTCGAGGTGGGGGTAGAGCTTCATGGATCGTTTCTCGAACACGGCGACGTCGTCCGCTCGGCAACGCCTGCGGGCGCGGTCGCTTGGACAACTCACTACGGCCCTTATGGCGGCCTCGTCGCTGCGCACAACGCTATTCGCCAGTGGTGCAAAGCCAACAATCATCCTCTTGCGGGCCCCAACTGGGAGATCTACGGTCACTGGCAGCCTGAGTGGAATACCGATCCATCAAGGATTCGCACAGACGTTTATTACCAACTGTCTACCTAAACCCGATGAGCCAACGTCTATCGCGCACTCCCGGCCTTTTGCTCTCCGTGTACACCCGGCTGCCCCATGCGCTATCCTTACCCTTTAGCCGATGATCTTTTCCCGCGACTACATTGGGTACCTGGGCCGCCGCACGGTCAAGCACCTCATCGACGCCAAGATGATCACCTCCACCGACTTGAAGGCGACCGAGGCGCGCGTGACCGGGGCTCTCACCGAAGAGCTTTCGCTCGAAGACCGCATCAACGAAGAAGTGCGCGTCATCCTCGACGCCTACTCCGAGGAGATGCGCAAATCCGGCGCGCAATACGCCGAGATGTTCAAGAAAGTGAAGACCGAGCTGGCGCGCAAGTATAAGGCGGTGCTATGAGGATCAGCCGCGACAAGCTGAACAAGCTGGCTCACACCGTGGCCGACACGCTGGCTGAGGTCGACCAGGTCGGCTTCCTCGAGGACCGCAACACTATCCGCCAGGAGGCGCGCAAGGCGCTCGAGCATCTGCTCGCCGAAGAGGTGAAGATCGATGCGGCCGCGCGGCAGAAGATTGCCAATCAGCGCAAGATCATCCTCGAAGGCTCTCAGGAGTGGGACATCCTCTACCGCAAGTACTACAACGACGAAGTGCGCAAGCTGGGGAT